>NZ_BAAAMR010000092.1:0-38371 GCF_039529375.1 Actinomadura napierensis | reverse complement strand
TTCGTGGTGGGCGGCGCCGCCGCGCCGCGGGCGGTCCGGTTCGGCCTGGCCTCGCCGCCGCAGGACGTCCTGGCCCGGGCCCTGGACGTCCTGGCGGAGATCGCGAGCGGCACGCCCGACGACGTCTCCGTCGACTGAGCCGTCTCCGTCCACCGGGCGGGTCCGCCTCTGGACGCGGGCTCCGGCGTCGTTCATCTTCGTCTGGGGGCGGGCGCGCCCCCCGGAGCGGATGGGGGCGTGGCGTGATCGAGGTGCGCGAGGTCGGGCAGCGGGTGGACGGCGGGCGCCGCACGCTGCGGGACGTGTCGCTGAGCATCGGCGCCGGGGAGCTGGTGGCGATCATCGGCGGCAGCGGGTCCGGCAAGACGACGCTGCTGGACGCGATCGCCGGGGTGCGGCCGCCCGCCGAGGGCGAGGTGCGGTACGACGGCGCCTCCGGCTCGCTCGGATACGTGCCGCAGGACGACATCGTCCACAAGGATCTCCCCCTGCGGCGCACGCTGCTGTACGCGGCGGGCCTGAGGCTGCCCGCGGGGACGGCCCCGGCGGACGCCGAGAGGGCCGTGGACGGCGTGCTGGACGACCTGGCCCTCACCGGGCGGGCGGGGCAGCGCGTCGGGAGCCTGAGCGGCGGGGAGCGCAAGCGGGCGAGCATCGCGGTGGAGCTGCTGACGCGGCCGCGGGTGTTCTTCCTCGATGAGCCGACGTCGGGCCTCGACCCGGCCTCGGCGGCCGACCTCATGCGGCTGCTGCGCGGGCTCGCCGACGCGGGCACGACCGTCGTCATGACCACGCACCACCCGCCGGACGTCGGGGTCTGCGACCGGGTGGCGGTGCTGGCGCCGGACGGGCGGCTGGCCTTCTACGGCTCCCCGGACGAGGCGCTGGAGGAGTTCGGGGCCGGCGCGGTCGACGACATCTACCTGCGGCTCGCCGGCGTCGCGTCGCCCGGCTGGGAGGACCGCTTCCGCCGCTCCGGCGGGACCGGGCCGGCGGCCGGATCCCGGATCGGCGCGGTGCGGCAGTGGACGCTGCTGACGCGGCGCAATCTCGACCTGCTGACCCGCAACCGGCTCACCCTCGCGGTGCTGGCCGGGTCGCCGGTCATGGTGCTGGCGATGTTCGCGGTGCTGTTCCGGCCGGGCGCGTTCGCGCCGGAGTCGCCGAGCCCGGGGGCGACCGTGATGATCCTCTTCTGGATCGCCTTCGGCGGGTTCTTCTTCGGGCTGACCTACGGCCTGCTGCAGATCTGCACCGAGCTGCCCGTGCTGCGCCGGGAACGGCTCACCGGCCTGCGGATCGGGCCGTACGTGCTGGCGAAGGCCGCCGTCCTGCTGCCCCTCCTGGCGGTGGTGGACGCGCTGATGCTCGGCGTGCTGCGGGGACTCGACCGCCTGCCGGCGATGGGCTGGGCGACGTACGGGGAGCTGTTCGTCACGCTGCTGCTGTGCTCGGTGGCGGCGCTGGCGCTGGGCCTGCTGGTGTCGGCCGCGGTGACCGACCCGGCGCAGGCGACGATGGCGCTGCCGATGCTGTGCTTCCCGCAGGTGCTGTTCGTCGGCGCGATCCTGCCCGTCCCGGTGATGGCGGCGCCGGGACGGTGGCTGAGCTACGCGATGTCGAACCGGTGGGCGTTCGAGGGGCTCGGGCACAGCCTGGGCGTCGAGCGGCTGTGGGGGTCGGGCCGCTCGCCGCTGGGACCGCCGCTGCTGGCCTCCTACGGCGGCACGTTCTCGCGGGCCGTGGCGGCCGACTGGGCGGTCCTGGCGGGTTTCGCGGCGCTGTTCCTCGCGGGGACGGCCGCGGTCCTCGCCCGCCGCACCCGGACCTCCCCCGGGTTCCCACCCCGTCCGGCGGACAGAACCTCCCCAAACTCGGACGCACCGTCCTGAAAAGGCCATAACGCCCCCTTGCTGTCCCTTCTCCGATTTTGGACCGTTCTGGAGAGGGGTGCGGCTTTGTACTCGGGGGTGCACGAATGTCCGCTTCAATCGAATCCTGGGCGGGGACGACGCCCGCCACCGACGCCGCGTACGCCTCGACCCGCCGGCTGGACGAGCTGCGGGCCGCCGAGTACCGCCACCTCGACGCGGACGGCCAGGCCTACCTGGACTACACGGGGGCCGGCGTGGCGGCCGACGCGCAGATCCGCGCGCACGCCGCGCGGCTCGCCGGGCACTGCTACGGCAACCCCCATTCGGAGAACCCGACCTCCAGCGCGTCGACCGTGCTGGTCGAGCGGGCGCGCGCGGCGGTCCTGGGCTTCTTCAACGCCTCGCCCGGCGAGTACGCGGTGATCTTCACGCCGAACGCGACGGGCGCCTGCCGCCTGGTCGGCGAGGCGTACCCGTTCCGGCGCGGGACCCGGCTGGTGCTCACCGGCGACAACCACAACTCGGTGAACGGGATCCGCGAGTTCGCCCGGGCGCGCGGCGCCCGGGTCGTCCACCTGCCCGTCCGCGGGCCGGAGCTGCGCGTTCCCGGCGACGATGTGCGCGCCGCGCTCGTCCGTCGGCGCGGCCTGCTCGTCTACCCGGCGCAGAGCAACTTCACCGGCGTCCAGCATCCCCTGGAGTGGGTCGACCTCGCGCACGCACGCGGGTACGACGTGCTGCTGGACGCGGCGGCGTTCGTCCCCGCCAACCGCCTCGACCTGAGCCGGACGCGGCCCGACTTCGTGCCGGTCAGCTGGTACAAGGTGTTCGGCTACCCGACCGGCGTCGGGGCCCTGGTCGCGCGGCGCGCGGCGCTCGCCCGGCTGCGCCGCCCCTGGTTCTCGGGCGGGACGATCCAGGCGGTGAGCGCGCTCGGCGGCTGGCACGTCCCGGCCGGCGACGAGACCGCGTTCGAGGACGGCACCCTGAACTTCCTGTCGATCCCGGACGTGGAGTTCGGCATCCGCTGGATCGAGGACATCGGCGTCGACCTGATCCACCGCCGGGTCGCCCGCCTCACCTCCTGGCTCCTGCACCGCCTCGCCGGGCTGCGGCACGCCGGCGGCTCCCCCATGATCCGCGTGTACGGCCCCGCCGGCACGGACCGGCGCGGCGGCACCGTCGCGTTCAACGTGCTCGACCGGCGGGGCCGGATCGTGGACGAGCGGATCATCGCCCGCGACACGGCCGCCGCCGGGATCTCCGTCCGCACCGGCTGCTTCTGCAACCCGGGCGCCGGGGAGGGCGCCTTCCGCATATCCGAGCGCGCGCTGCGCGACCGCAGGACGCTGCGCGGCGGCATGCAGAACCTCGACGAGTACCTCGACCTGCTGCACCTGCCGAGCGGCGGCGCCGTCCGGGCCTCGCTCGGCCTGGTGTCCAACGCCGCGGACGTCGAGCGGCTCGTCACCTTCCTGGCGGAGGCCTACGGCGACCGGGAGCCCGACGCCACGGGCCTGAAGCCGCGCGAGCGCTGCTGACCCGCCCGCGCGCCCGCGCGTCTTCCTACGAGCCCGCGCGTTCCACCACGACGGCCCACTCCTCCAGCAGTTCCTGCGCGGCGTCGGCGTCCGGCCCCTCGGCCCACAGATGCGTGACGGCCTCCGCCGGATCGGGCAGCACGAGCACCCATCCGCCGTCGTCCTCCACCACGCGGACCCCGTCGGTGGTGTCGAGGGTGCGGCTCCCGGCGGCCTCCACGACGTGCCGCATGACGCTGCCCTTGGCCGCCCACGGCGTCGGGACGGACCGCCGCAGCAGGTGCGCGACGGGGATCCGCCGGTCGATCTGCGACAGCGTCAGCCGCGTCCGCGCCACGAGCCCGACCAGCCGGACGAACGCCGCGATCCCGTCCACCGTGCCGCTGAACTCCGGCATCACGAACCCGCCCCGGCCGTCGCCGGCGAAGACCACGTCGGGCCGGGCCGCGGCCTTGGTGAGCACGTCCTGCGAGGTGGACGTCCACTCCACCTGGACGCCGTGGAACCGGCAGACCTGCTCGGCCACCCGCGTCGTGGTCACCGGCAGGGCGACGCGCCCGCCGCGCCGCTCGGCGGCGACCAGGTCCAGCATGACCAGCAGCGCCCGGTCGTCGGCGACCATCTCGCCGTTCTCGTCCACCAGCGAGATCCGCTCGCCGACCGGATCGAACCGGACGCCGAACGCGGCCCGCGACGACGACACCAGCGCGCCGAGCCGCTCCAGGTCGCGCATCCGCTCGGGGAGCGTCTCGGTCGGGTTCGCCTCGTCCAGCGCGTTGTTGCGGGTCAGCACCTCCACCCCGACGCGGCCGAGCAGGCTCGGCAGCACCAGCGACGCGACGCCGCCGGCGCAGTCGAGCACGATCTTCAGCCCGGCGTCGCGGACGCCGCTGATGTCGATGCGGCGCAGCAGGTCGCGGGTGTAGGTCTCCACCACGCGCGGCGGGTAGGTCAGCTCCGCGATCTCGCCGGGGAACGCGCGCCGGTACTCCTGCCGCCCGAACACCCGCTCCAGCTTGCGCTGCGCGGCCTGCGAGAGGTCCGCGCCGTCGGGGTCGAGGAACAGGATGTCGACGCCCTGCGGGTCGCCGAGCGTGGTGCGGATGTAGATGCCGCCCGCGCAGTCCTCCCGGCCGGTCTCGAACCGGGCGACGGTCAGCGGCGTCGCCTCCAGGTCCTGCACGTTGATCGCGCTGGCGGTGAGCGCGCTGATCACCGCGCGCTTGAGCGTGCGGGCGGCGCGCGAGACGTCGCGTCCGGTGACGACCGTGGTGCCCTTCTTCAGCGTCGTCGCGTACGCGCTGGCCAGCCGCACCGCCAGCTCCGGCGTGATCTCCACGTTGACCAGCCCGGAGACCCCGCGCGGGCCGAACAGGTTGCGCTGCCCGCGCGACTCCCAGATCACGCTGGTGTTGACGACGGCGCCCGCCTCGATCGTCTTGAACGGGTACACCTTCACGCCGCTGGAGACGTACGCCTCCGCCTCGATGACGCACTCGTCCCCGACGATCGCGCCCTCCTCGACGCGGGCGCCCGCCATGATGTCGGTGTTCTTGCCGACGACGCAGCCGCGCAGGTTCGTCGACGGCGCGACGAACACGTTGTCGTGGACGATCGCGCGGTGCAGGAACGCGCCCTCCTTCACCACGACGTTGCTGCCGAGCACGGTGTACTCGCGCAGCTCGACACCCGCCTCGACCTTCGCGTAGTCGCCGATGTACAGCGGGCCCTTCAGGACGGCCTCCGCGTCGACCTCGGCGCCCTCGGCGACCCACACGCCCGGCGACATCTCGAACCCGTCCAGCTCGATGCCGACCTGTCCCGACAGCATGTCGGCCTGCGCCTTCAGGTAGCTCTCGTGGGTGCCGACGTCCTCCCAGTAGCAGTCGGCGACGTACCCGAACAGGGGCGCGCCCTCGGCCAGCAGCTTGGGGAACACGTCGCCGGACCAGTCGACGGACTCGCCCGCCGCGACGTGGTCGAGCACCTCGGGCTCCATCACGTAGATGCCGGTGTTGACGGTGTCGGAGAACACCTGCCCCCACGTCGGCTTCTCCAGGAACCGCTGCACGCGGCCCTCGTCGTCCACGATGATGATCCCGAACTCCAGCGGGTTCGGCACCCGCTTGAGGCCGATGGTGACCAGGGCGCCGTTGCGCTCGTGGAAGCGCACCATGTCGGTCAGGTCGATGTCGGTCAGCGCGTCCCCGGAGATCACCAGGAACCGGTCGTCGCGCAGCGCGGCCTCGGCGTTCTTCACACTGCCCGCGGTGCCGAGGGGCACCTCCTCGGTGGCGTAGCTCAGCGACATGCCGAGCTCCTCGCCGTCGCCGAAGTAGTTGCGGATCAGCGCCGCCAGGAACTGCACCGTGACGACGGTCTCGCTGAACCCGTGCCGCTTCAGCAGCCGCAGCACATGCTCCATGATCGGCCGGTTGACGAGCGGCAGCAGCGGCTTGGGCTGGTTGGCGGTCATCGGACGCAGCCGCGTCCCCTCGCCACCCGCCATCACGACGGCCTTCATCGGGGGGTCTCAGCTCCCTTCTGCTCGCCGGCCGGGGGCCGCGCGCCCGGACCGGGCGCGCCGTCGGGTGGCGCGCCGCGGCCGGCCAGCACCAGTTGCCGCGTCTGCGCCCAGTACAGGACGGCCGCCCACCAGTACAGCGCCGTCCCCCAGATGGCGAAGGACCACCCGATCACCTTCGCCGTGGTGCCCGCCGCCCCGTCATGGTCGCCCAGCAGCAGCAGCGGGAAGGCGTACAGCAGGCACAATGTGCCCGTCTTGCCGATGAAGTGCACGGGGAGCGTCCCGCCGTACCCGAGCCGCCGCACGATCGGCGCGATCGGCACGATCGCCAGTTCGCGCGCGACGAGGGCGACCAGCAGCCACAGCGGGATGATGTCGCGGATCGTCAGGCCGACCAGGGTCGCGAAGATGTACAGCCGGTCGGCGGCCGGGTCCAGCACCATGCCGAGCTTGCTGGTCTGGTTCAGCGCCCGCGCGAGCTTGCCGTCCAGCCAGTCCGACAGGCCGGCGAACACCAGCAGCCCGAGCGCCCACCAGTCCTGCTCGACCAGCACCAGCCACAGGAAGAACGGGACGCCGACCAGCCGCGCCATGCTGAGCAGGTTCGGCACCGTGAAGATCCGGTTCCCCGCCGCCTCGGCCGCCGTGCCGGCCTCAGTGCTCACCGCTGCGCTCCCCTCCCTGACAGCGCCCTTCGGGCGATGGCCCTGGGGTCCGGGGGTCCGCCCCCGGAGGTCGCGCCGTCCCCTTGATCCTGACCCTACCGGTAAGGGTTTGAAAGCCCCCGATAGCGTCCGGCCATGCGATGGACGGTGCACGGCGAGAGAACGATCTACGACAGCCCCTGGATGGACGTGCGATTGGCCGACGTGGAACTGCCGGACGGGCGGCGCTTCGACCATCATCTCGTGCGAGTGCGGCCGGCGGCGGGCGTGGCGGCGCTCGACGGTGCGGGCCGCGTGCTGCTGATCTGGCGGCACCGGTTCATCACCGGCGCCTGGGGCTGGGAGATCCCGGGCGGCCGGGTGGAGGACGGCGAGGACCCGGCGGAGTCGGCGGCGCGCGAGCTGGTCGAGGAGACCGGGTACCGCGCCGGGCCGCTGGAGCACGTGCTGGCCGTACGGCCCTCGCCGGGGCTGCACGACGGGATCCATCACGTCTACCGGGCGGACGGCGCCGAACGTATCGGCGAGCCCACCGACGTGGAAGCGGAGCGGATCGAGTGGGTGCCGCTGGCGTCGGTCCCGGACCTGGCGGCGCGCGGCGAGATCGGTTCCGGCGCGACCCTGTCGGGCCTGCTCTTCCTGTACGCCCGGTCGGTCAGCCCGGGGTGACCGGCTCGGCGCCGGACCGGACACCCGCGAACGGCAGGACGGCGGTGACGGCGAACCCGCCGCCCTCCCCCGGACCCGCGTCCAGGGTCCCGCCGACGCTGCGCGCCCGCTCGATCATCCCGAGGATCCCGAACCCCTCCGGCCCCGCGCCGGAGGGGCCGCGGCCGTCGTCGGCGACCCGCACGACGAGGCCCCGGTCCTCCCGCGCGAGCGTCACCGTGACGCGGCTCGCGGCGGCGTGTTTGACAACGTTGGTCAGGGCCTCCTGCACGATCCGGTACGCGGCGACGCCGGCCTCCGGCGGCGCCGCCCCGGCGCCGTCGGCGCTCAGCGCCACCTCCAGGCCGGCCGACCGGGCCGCCTCCGCCAGGCCGGCGATGGCGTCCGGGCCGGGCAGCACGGCGGGCCCGCCGACGTCGGTGCCGCGCAGCACCTGCAGGGTGCCGCGCAGCTCGGTGCGGGCCTCCCGGCAGGTCGCCGCGATCGCGTTCAGGACCTCGGCCAGCTCCGCGCGCTCCACCGGCCGGTCGCCCGCGACCAGGTGCGCGGCGGCGCCCGCCTGCACGCCGATCACGGTGATGCTGTGCGCGAGCAGGTCGTGCAGGTCGCGGGCGATCCGCAGGCGCTCCTCGGCGACCCGGCGGCGCGCCTCCTCCTCGCGGGTGCGCTCGGCGCGCTCGGCCCGCTCGGTGATCGTCGCCACCCGGGCCCGGTGCGACCGCCAGACCTGCACGGCGATCACCACCGACACCACGGCCTCGACCACCGCGATCTGCTCGCGGACGGAGGCGCCGCCCGCCCGCATCGCCATGCCGATCACGCACACGGCCAGCACGAAGGCGACGAGGCCGAGGACGATCCGCACGCGGCGTCCGAGGACGGCGTAGGCGAACAGCGCGATCACCTCGGCCGGGACCAGCGCGTGATGCTGGTACTGCAGCAGGTGGTACGGCAGCACCAGCACGACCAGGGCGATCAGCGCCGTCGTCGGACGGCCCCTGATCACCGCGAGGGGCGCGTGTGCGGCGAGCAGCAGGAACGCGCCGGCGGCGTCCAGCGCCCGCACCCCGGGCCATGCCACCGCCACGGCGAGCGCCGCCACCGCGAGCGCCGCCGCCAGCAGGGCGTCTCGCGTCGCCGGGCCGAACCGGGGCATCGTCACCACGGGCCCATCCTCCCCGACGGTGCGCCGTCCGCGCACCCGGCCCGTACGCGTGCGGCGGGGCGAACGACGCGGGTCAGATGAGGCCCTGGGCGAGCATCGCCTCGGCGACGCGCTCGAACCCGGCGATGTTGGCGCCGATGACGTAGTTCCCGGGCGCGCCGTAGCGCTCGGCGGTCTCGTCGCAGGTGTTGTGGATCCGCGTCATGATCCCCGACAGCTCCGCCTCGGCCTGCGGGAACGTCCACATCTCCCGGCCCGCGTTCTGCCGCATCTCCAGGGCGCTGACCGCGACGCCGCCGGCGTTGGCGGCCTTGCCCGGCCCGAACGCCACGCCGGCCTCCTGCAGCACGTGGACCGCCTCCGGCGTGGCCGGCATGTTGGCGCCCTCGGAGACCGCCTTCACGCCGTTGCGGACCAGCACCCGCGCGGCCTGCGCGTCGAGCTCGTTCTGCGTCGCGGACGGCAGCGCGATGTCGGCCGGCACGTCCCACACGCTGCCGCCCCGGACGAACCGGGCGGACGCGCCGCGCCGCTCGGCGTAGTCGGAGACGCGGCCCCGCTCGACCTCCTTGACCTGCTTGAGCAGGTCGAGGTCGATGCCCTTCTCGTCGACCACGTAGCCGCCCGAGTCGGAGACGGTGATGACGTTCGCGCCGAGCTGCTGGGCCTTCTCGATGCTGTAGATCGCGACGTTGCCGGATCCGGACACGGTGACGGTCTGGCCGTCGAGGTCCTCGCCGCGCTTGCGGAGCATCTCGGCGGTGAACAGCACGTTGCCGTACCCGGTCGCCTCCGTGCGGCACGCCGAGCCGCCCCACGGCTGGCCCTTGCCGGTCAGGACGCCCGCCTCCCAGCGGTTGCTGATCCGCCGGTACTGCCCGAACAGGAAGCCGATCTCCCGGCCGCCGACGCCGATGTCCCCGGCCGGGACGTCGGTGTCCGCGCCGATGTGGCGCTGCAGCTCGGTCATGAACGACTGGCAGAACCGCATCACCTCGGCGTCGGAGCGGCCGCGCGGGTCGAAGTCGCTGCCGCCCTTGCCGCCGCCGATGCCGAGCCCGGTCAGCGCGTTCTTGAAGATCTGCTCGAAGCCGAGGAACTTCACGATGCCGAGGTTCACGGTCGGGTGGAAGCGCAGCCCGCCCTTGTACGGGCCGAGCGCGCTGTTGAACTCGACCCGGAACCCCCGGTTGACGTGCACCGCGCCGGAGTCGTCCGTCCACGGCACCCGGAAGACGATCTGCCGCTCGGGCTCGACGATCCGCTCCAGCAGCCCCGATCCGGCCAGCTCCGGGCGGGCCGCGACCGCCGGCCCGAGCGAGTCCAGCACCTCGTGGACGGCCTGGTGGAACTCCGGCTCCCCCGGGTCGCGCACCAGGACCCGCCCGTAGATCCTCTCCAGGACGGTCTGCGGGGCGGTCGCACTCGGCGTCCGGGGGGCTGCGGGCATGCGGCGTTCCTTCCTCACACGGCGATCATGACTTGGTGATCATGCGGTTCCACTCTAGGCCGTGGCCCGGAGGACGCCCGCGCACGGGCAGGTCAAAGCCCTGGAACGTCCCCGATCACGGGCTTGACGTCCAGCACCGGGGTGCCGTCGAGCGCCTCCAGGCCGCGCACGCGCAGCCGCCGGCCGACGACCTGGAGGATCTCCACCGGGTGCAGGCCGATCGGGTTCGGGCGGGCCGGGGAGCGGGTGGCGAACACGCCGGTCTCCGGGTTGGCCGGGTCGTCGCGCGGCCGGGTGCGCAGCACGTCGCGCGGCGCCAGGTGCAGCCAGGTCAGCACGATGACCCGGTCGCCGGCGCGCAGCCCCTCCAGTGCGGCGGAGCAGGACGGCTCGAAGACCAGCCACGCGTCGGGCGCCCCCTCCGTCCCCTGTTTGGGCGCTTCGGCCCGGTCCTTCAGCTCCGACGACACGTGCCCGACCGGCGTGAGGGTGAAGTCCCCCTGGACGTTGCGCATGCCCCGATCTTTCCAGCCGGAGGCCGTCCGCGCGGGCGCGTTCTAACCCAGGGACCGCGGTTGCGGCAACGGGGGTGCGCCGGGCTACCGTCGAGCACGACAGATCGCGGGGGCCCGGCGAACCGGGCTGAGATAGCGGCTGGGACGGCCGCTGACCGCATGAACCTGACCGGGTAATGCCGGCGTAGGGAGAGATCGAGTCGTCATGACCGAATCCGTGGTTCCAGCTGCCCGCAAGACCTACCTCCCGGGCTCGCGGCCCGGGATGCGCGTCCCCATGCGGGAGGTGCCGCTGACCAACGGCGACGCCGTCGTCCTGTACGACACGTCCGGGCCGTACACCGACCCCGAGCACGAGACCGACGTCCGCAGGGGCCTGCCCGCGCTGCGGGAGGCGTGGATCGCCGGACGCGGCGACACCGAGCCGTACGAGGGCCGGCCGGCGCGCCCCGAGGACGACGGGCGCCGCTCCGCGCCCGTGTCCGACGGGCTGCTCCCCCGCAGGCCGCGCCGGGCGAGCGGCGGCGCGGTGACCCAGCGCGCGTACGCGCGGCGCGGGGAGATCACCGCCGAGATGGAGTTCGTGGCGCTGCGCGAGGGCGTGGCGCCGGAGTTCGTCCGCGACGAGCTGGCGGCCGGGCGGGCGGTGCTGCCCGCGAACGTCAACCACCCCGAGATCGAGCCGATGATCATCGGCCGGAACTTCCTGGTGAAGGTGAACGCCAACATCGGCAACTCGGCGGTGGCGTCCTCGATCGAGGACGAGGTCGAGAAGATGACGTGGGCGACCCGCTGGGGCGCCGACACGATCATGGACCTGTCGACGGGCCGGGACATCCACACCACCCGCGAGTGGATCCTGCGCAACTCGCCGGTGCCCGTCGGGACCGTCCCGCTGTACCAGGCGGTCGAGAAGGCCGGCGGCGACCCGGCCGAGCTGACCTGGGAGGTCTTCCGCGACACCGTGATCGAGCAGGCCGAGCAGGGCGTCGACTACATGACCGTGCACGCGGGCGTGCTGCTGCCCTACGTGCCGCTGACGGCGCGGCGCAAGACCGGCATCGTCTCGCGCGGCGGATCGATCATGGCGGCGTGGTGCCTGGCGCACCACGAGGAGAACTTCCTCTACACCCACTTCCGCGAGCTGTGCGAGATCTTCGCCGCCTACGACGTCACCTGGTCGCTCGGCGACGGCCTGCGCCCGGGCTGCATCGCCGACGCCAACGACGAGGCGCAGTTCGCGGAGCTGCGCACCCAGGGCGAGCTCACGAAGATCGCGGCCGAGTTCGGCAACCAGGTGATGAACGAGGGCCCGGGCCACGTCCCGATGCACAAGATCAAGGAGAACGTGGACCTGCAGCAGGAGTGGTGCGACGGCGCGCCGTTCTACACGCTCGGGCCGCTGACCACCGACATCGCACCGGGCTACGACCACATCACCTCGGCGATCGGCGCCGCGATGATCGGCTGGCACGGCACCGCGATGCTCTGCTACGTCACGCCGAAGGAGCACCTCGGGCTGCCCGACCGCGACGACGTCAAGGCCGGCGTGATCGCCTACAAGATCGCCGCGCACGCCGCCGACCTGGCCAAGGGGCATCCGGGCGCGCAGGCGTGGGACGACGCGCTGTCGGACGCGCGGTTCGACTTCCGCTGGGACGACCAGTTCAACCTGTCGCTCGACCCCGACACCGCGCGGGAGTTCCACGACGCGACGCTCCCGGCCGCGCCCGCGAAGACCGCGCACTTCTGCTCCATGTGCGGGCCGCACTTCTGCTCGATGAAGATCACCCGGGACGTCCGCCGGTACGCCGACGAGCACGGCCTGGCCGAGGACGAGGCGCTCACCGCCGGGATGCGGGAGAAGGCCGGGGAGTTCCGGGCCGCAGGCGGGCGGGTCTACCTGCCGCTGGCACCCGGCGCGTCCTGACGGGTCCCGGATCGCCGTGATCGCCCCGGCCGGGGCCCGCCGCGGAGCGTTTCCGCGGCGGTCCCCGGCCGCCCGCCCTCCTGACGCGGACGCCTGCCCGGAACCGTCGCCGCGCTGCGACTAGACTTCGGGGAACGTTCCAACACCGCGGACCGCCCCCTCCCCGCCGCGGCTCCGCATGCGTCAGGGAAGGACCGGGGAACCAGGTGACCAGCGACGACACGCCGCGCACCCGTGCGCCGCGCGCGGACGTCCGGCGCAACCGCGCCCGGCTGCTCGCCGCCGCCCGCGAGATGTTCCTGCGCGACGGCGCGGGCGCTTCGCTCGAAGGGGTCGCCCGGCTCGCGGGTGTCGGCGTCGGGACCCTCTACCGCCACTTCCCCACCCGCCAGGACCTCCTGGAGGCGCTGCTCGCCGACGCCTACGACGCGCTCGCGGACCGGGGCCGGGAGCTGCTGGAGGCACCCGACCCCGGGCGCGCGCTCATCGCGTGGCTGGGCGAGTTCGTGGCCGCCGTGTCCCGGTTCCGGGGGACGGCCCCGTCCGTCCTGGTCTCGCTGAGCGGCGAGCGTCCGGAGGCGTTCCGGCCGTGCCGGGCGATGCGGGACGCGGGCGAAGCACTGTTCGTCCGCGCCCAGGAGTCCGGCGCGGCGCCGACTGGCGCGGCGTTCCTGGACGTGCTGAAGCTCGCGGGCGGCATCGCGATGGCCTCTGAGCGGGAGCCGGGCGCCGCCGACCGCCTGCTCGCCCTCGCCGCGTCGGGGATCGCACCCGGTGCAGCGGAGGCCGCGCCGGGCGAGTCCGGCTGAGGGCTCAGTCCCGGGCCGGGACGGGGAGGACGCGGCGCGGGCCCTTGGGCTCGCCGCCGTGCCGGCGCCATTCGCGCGGGTAGCCGACCGACACCTCGATGTGGGGCACGCCGTCGGTCCAGATCGTCCGGGGTATGTGCAGGTGCCCGTACACGACGGCGACGGCCCCGAACCGGGCGTGCCAGCCGGCGGTGCGCTCGGTGCCGCACCACTGCGCGAACTCCGGATACCAGAGGACGCGGGTGGGTTCGCGGACGAGCGGCCAGTGGTTGACCAGGACGGTCCGCGTGCCGGGGGCGAGGGCCGAGAGGCGTTCCTCGGTGTAGGCGAGCCGCGCCTCGCACCAGGCGTCCCGGCTGGGAAGCGGGTCCGGGTGCAGGTAGACCTCGTCGGTGCAGACCACCCCGGCCTCGTGCGCGATCTCCAGCGCCTCCTCCTTGGTGCGGGCGCCGTCCGGCCGGAACGTGTAGTCGTAGAGCAGGAACAGCGGGGCGACCGTGACCGGGCCGTCCGCGCCGTCCCAGACCGGGTAGGGGTCCTCGGGCGTCAGCACGCCGAGACCGCGGCACAGGCCGACCAGGCGCCGGTAGCGGGCCTCGCCGCGCAGCGCCACCGGGTCGTCCTTGACCGTCCACAGTTCGTGGTTGCCGGGGACCCAGAGCACGCGTTCCCACCGCGCGGCCAGCGCGCCCAGCGCCCACTCGACGTCGGCGAACCGCTCGGCGACGTCCCCGGCCACGATCAGCCAGTCGCCCGGCGCCTCCGGCTTCAGCGCCTCCACGAAGGCGCGGTTCTCGGGGAACCCGACGTGCAGGTCGCTGATCGCGTACACACCGCTCATCCCGTGATCGTAAGCGCAAAGCGGGCGCGGCCCGCGCTCGGTGGCGAGCGCGGGCCGCGGTGCCGGCGGGATCCGGCGTACCTTCCTCCCCGGATCAGCCGTTCCTGCCCCACAGGTAGGCGCCGGCGCCCATCGCGAGGAGGCTGATCCAGCTGAAGACGGCGCGGACGGTGTTCCAGGCGGTCCAGCGGCCGGAGTAGTCCGACCAGATCTTCGCCGCCTCGGCCGCGTGCTTGGGGATGTGCACGCCGTCCAGGTCGTTGTTCATCGGGATGTTCACCGCGAAGCTGGGGAACAGGGTGCCGAGGACGTAGACGCCGGCCGCGGCGAGGAACAGGACGCCCGCGGCCTTCTGGTCCATCGTCATGAGCAGGACGCCCGCCGCCGCCGCGAACACCGGCAGCAGCATGAACATCCCGACGAACAGCGGGTTCTGGATGCGCTGGTTGATGGTCTGCATGGCGTCGATCGCCGACGCCGGCTTCGAGCCGTTCAGGCCCGGCATCACGCCGGTGGAGAATCCGAAGAACGTCCCGGCCATGCCGGCGGCCATGATGATGGAGAGGGTGGCCGAAGCGGCCGCGAAAGAGAATTTCATCAGTTCGTCCGATCGTTAGAGGGTGCGGTTCAGGCGTTCCAGATGCCGGTGGCGGCGGTCTCGCGGGCATAGGCGGCGAAGTCGCGGGCGTCGCGTCCGAGGGCGCGGCGCACGCCGTCGGCGGGCTCGGCGTTGCGGCCGTCCAGGACGGTGGTGAACAGGTAGGTCAGCAGGCTCACGACCTCATCGGGCAGGCCGTGCTCCTTGAGCGCCGCCGCGTAGTCGTCCGCGCCGACCCGGACGTAGGCGATGTCGCGTCCCGCCGCGCGGCCGATCTCGCCGACCGCCTCGGCGAAGGTGAGCGCGCGGGGCCCGGTGATCTCGTAGACCTCGCCGGCGTGCCCGTCGCGGGTGAGGGCCGCGACCGCCACGTCCGCGATGTCGTCGGCGTCGGCGAACGGCTCGGGCACGTCGCCGGCCGGCAGCACGACCTCTCCCGCGCGGACGGGGTCGAGCAGGTAGTCCTCGCTGAAGTTCTGCGCGAACCAGGCGGCCCGCACGACGGTCCATTCCAGGCCCGAGTCCTGGACGACCCGCTCGCAGGCCCGCGCCTCCTCCTCGCCGCGTCCCGACAACAGCACCACCCGCCGCACTCCGGCGGACGCCGCCGCGGCCGTGAACGCGCGGATCGCCTCCGGCGCGCCGGGAGCGGCGAGGTCGGGGTAGTAGGACAGGTACACCGCCTCGACGTCGCGCAGGACGGGCGCCCAGGTCGTCTCGTCGGTCCAGTCGAAACCGGGGTCGGCCGACCGGGAGCCCATCCGCACGGGGACGTCCAGGGCCTCCAGCCGCTCGACGACCCGCCGGCCGGTCTTGCCGGTGCCGCCGAGGACGAGGACGAGGCCGTTGTCGCTGATGGTCCGCGGGGTGTTCGCGCTGCTGTTCGTCATGCCCTTGAGTCAACCGCCGGGCACGTCCGTCCAACATCGTTGAGAAGCTCGCCCCCATACGCGAGCGTCCACACGCCTTACGCTGATCGGCATGGACGCTCTGACCGACCTCCTCGACGGCCCCCGCGCACGCGGAGCGTTCATGATCCGCTCGATGCTGAACCCGCCGTGGTCGGTGCGGATCCAGGACGAGGCGCCGCTGACGCTCGTGGCGATGGTCCGCGACGAGGCGTGGATCACGCCGGGCGAAGGCGCGCCCCTGCACGTGCGCGCCGGCGACCTGGTCATCTGCCGCGGCCCCGACCCGTACGTGGTGGCGGACGATCCGGCGACCGAACCGCAGGTCGTCATCCACCCGGGACAGATCTGCACCACCCCGGACGGGACGAGCCTGTCGGAGGCGATGGACCTCGGCGTGCGCGCCTGGGGCACCGACCCGGACGGCAAGGCGGTGATGCTCGTCGGCACCTACGAGACGCGCGGCGCGGTCACGCAGCGGCTGCTGGCCGCGCTGCCGCCGCTGGCGGTCGTGCGCGGCGACACCTGGCGGTCACCGCTGGTCGGGCTGCTCGACGAGGAGATCGTGAAGGACGAGCCGGGCCAGGAGGTCGTGCTCGACCGGCTGCTGGACCTGCTGCTCATCCAGACGCTGCGCGCCTGGTTCTCCCGTCCGGAGGCCGAGCAGCCGGGCTGGTACCGGGCGCACGGCGACCCGGTCGTGGGGCCCGCGCTGCGGCTGCTGCACGACGACCTGGCGCATCCGTGGACGGTCGCGGACCTCGCCGCCAAGGTCGGCGCCTCGCGGGCGGCGCTCGCGCAGCGCTTCGGCAAGCTGGTCGGCGAGCCGCCGATGGCGTACCTGACCGGCGTCCGGCTGGCCCAGGCCGCCGACCTGCTCCGGGAGAGCGACGCCACGCTCGACGCCGTCGCGCGGCAGGTCGGCTACGGCACGGCCTTCGCGCTCAGCACCGCGTTCAAGCGGGAGCACGGGATGAGCCCGCAGGAGTACCGCTCGGGCGCCGCCACCGCCTGACGCGTCGGAGCCGGGGGCTCTGGACGGGCGGCGGCCCGCCGGGATCTCCCGGCGGGCCGCCTGTGCTGCGTGTCTGTCCGGATCAGCCGTCGGCGTCCGGCGACGGCAGGTAGCGACCGGGCACCTCGGCCGGGGCGAGGATCTTCTTCTCACCCGGGTACGGCTTGGTGAACCCGTGGGTCAGGTACCACGTGTAGTGGTCCATCTGGTCGGGGTTGGCGCGGTCGGGCTGCGGGTTCTGGTCGTTCTGGTGCTGCTGCTTGTTCCACGCCTCCCACAGCTTCGCGACGCCCTTCTCCCCCGCCGGCACCGCCGGGGTCGGCGACTGGGCCGGGACGAGCGACGCCTTGGTCGTCGGGACGGGGTCGGCGCCGCAGGCCGGCGGGGTGCTGACCCCGTAGGTCAGCGGGACCCGGTTCTGGACGGAGGTGAACGGGGTGTAGTCGGGCCGCCCGGTGAAGGCGGTGAACATCGGTGTGGCGGCGCTGTCCTTCTGGTTCATCGGCCGGACCCCGAGGATCTGCTCGATGGTGCGGACCACCGTGATCTGCGAGTAGTAGTGGCTGTCGACCTTGCCGTGGTTGGCGTAGGGGCTGATGACCTGCACCGGGCCGCGCGCCCCGTCGACGTGGTCGACACCGTCCTGGGTGTCGTCCTCGATGACGAAGATCGCGCTGTCCTTCCAGTACTTGCTGTGCGAGATGTGGTCGACGATCCGGCCGACCGCGAGGTCGTTGTCGGCGACCTGGGCGATCGGGTTCGGCGCGCCTCCGGTGTGGTCGCTGGAGAGCCAGAACATGTTGAGGGAGGCCGGGCCCTCCGCGTCGAAGTGCCGCTTCCAGATCTCGTACCGGTAGATGTCCGGGATGTTGGTGTCGAACTTCGGGTAGTCGTGCGCCGTGACGTCGTTCAGCGACGGGATCGGCGACGACGAGTCGGTCTTGATGGTCGTGTTCTGGCCGGTGGCCGCCATGTTCTTGGCGTCGCAGTAGAACTGCTGCCACGTCGCGCCGGTCGGCTTCGTCTCGAACTGCAGGAACTCGCCGTAGTTCTTGACGCTGCCGCCGGCCGCCTGCACACCGCTCCACAGGGTGCCGGAGCGCTGGTGGCCGAGGGCGTCGTCCTCGGTGTCGTAGCTGCGCGTGTACAGACCCGCACCCGACTCGGTGTACTCCGGGTTGTCGGACTGCATCAGCCAGTTGTGGCCCTCGGCGGAGTTGGTGCCGACGTCGTAGGTGTTGTCGTAGAGCCCGAACTGCTTGGCCAGCGCGTGCTGGTTCGGCGTCGCGTTCTCGCCGAACTGCGCGAGCGCCGGGTCGCCGTTGCCGCGCTTGTCGTCGCCGAACACCTGGTCGTAGGAGCGGTTCTCCTTGACGAGCAGGAAGACGTGCTTGATGGTCGACGGGTCGCCGAGGCGGACCGGGACCGGCACGGGCCGCGCCCGGCCCCCGGTGCGCAACCCGACGAGCGAGGCGGCGTCCCAGCCGTTCTGCTGGAAGACCCGAACCGTGTAGGCCCGGACGAGGCGGTCGTCCGGCAGCTTGAACCGCAGCAGCGAGCCGGTCGAGTCGTGGGTGTTGTGGCCGGTCGCCGGCGACGTGCCGGCGCCCTTGTCGATGGTGCGGGTGGGGCCGCGCTCGCCGATGCCGCGCAGGTTGGTGACGACCACCTGCCCGCCGACGGTCGTGACGTTCTCGGGGAAGTAGTCCGTCGGCAGCAGGCCGACGTAGCCGACCGGCTCCTTGGGGCTCTTGTACCGGTAGACGGCGATCGCGTTGGCGCGGCCGAGGGTGACCAGCAGGCGGCCGTCGCCGGTGAGGGTGATCCCGTCGGGCTCGTAGCCGACCTTGGCCCCCGGCCACGGCTGGGTGGTGATGGTCTGGACGACGGCGTTCTTCGAGGTGTCGACGACGGAGACGGTGTCGCTGCCGGTGTTCGCGACGAACAACGCCCCGTTCGCGGCGTGCAGCGCGGTCGGGTGCAGGCCCACGTCGATGGACTTGACCGCGGCGCCCGTGTCGGCCACGTCGATGACGCTCACCGTTCCGGTGGTGGCGGCGCCCGTCTTCGGGTCGGCGGGCACCTGCGTGCCGTAGGAGTTGAGCGTCTGGTCCCCGTCTTTGGCGGGACGCCCGCCCTCGTTGCTGACGTAGAGCTTCCCGCCGGCCAGGGCCAGGTCGCGTGGAGCGTTCCCAACGTTCCAGCTCTGCTTGATCGTCCCGGTGGCCGCGTCCATGGCGACGACGCGGTTCTGGCCGTTGACGGCGGCGTACAGGGTGGCGCCGTCGGCGGAGAACACCGCCTGCGCGGGCAGCGGGTGCTTGGAGCCGTCGTTCGGGATCGTGATGAACGTCGGGGCGCCGACGGTGCCGTCGGCGTTCACCGGGAAGCGGTTGAAGCCGTTGATCTGCGGCATCCAGAGCGTCTTGCCGTCCGGGGAGTACGTCGGCCCCTCCTGCCCGACGTTGTTGTTGGAGATCTTCAGATCCGCGTCCGCGGAGGTGCCCGCCTGCTGGAGGATCTTGTAGCTCTTCAGGTCGACGATCGTCAGGGCGATCGACCGGTCGGTGGTCAGGGCCGCGAGGTGGCGGCCGTCCGGGCTGACGGTGGAGGAGAGCAGCTTGCCGTTGTCGACGAGCAGGCGGTCGCCCAGCGGCTTGTTGAACTGGTCGCTGGCCAGCAGCGTGCCGAGGCCGGTGGTGTCCCCGACCTTGTGGGTGCCGAACGCGTGCGTCGAGGCGAACGCGACGCCCCCGCCGGTGACGGCGAGAGCGGCGGTTCCGGCCGCGACGACCCGGACCCGGCGGCCGGTGAGCATGCGGAAGACCCCGGAGCGGGTCTCCGCGGCGCTCCGGCGCCGACGTGTGACTTGCATGGACTAACCCTTCTGAGCACTGGCGGGGCTGGCGAGCAGGTCGACGTTGCCGTCGAACTGCCACAGGGGGTTGGGCGCATCCCCGCTGGAGGTGCGCACCTGGAAGTAGCCGTTCACCTCCTTCGGCCCGTCGCCGTCGGCGACGTACCGCCCGTCCGCGGTGACGTCGAGCTGGTAGATGGCGGTGCCGGCGGAGGCCACGCCGGGCAGGTGCCACGTCACGACGCACCGCCAGTCGTTGCCCGGCCCCTCGTCGGCGACGCGGCCGCCGCCCTTGTCGCAGGACGCGGCGGCCCGCAGCTGCGCCTCGGTGACGGCGGGCCGGTGCAGCTCGCGGGTCTGCAGCCGGTACAGGTGCGCGTACGACGTGGCGAGGGAGTCCTGCAGCTTGGCCCGCTCGATCCCCGACCCCCTCGCCGGAGTCGTCCACGAGACGGCCGCGACCGTGAGGACGACGAGCCCGGCCAGCGGCAGCACCCCCGCCATGACCACGCGGCGCCCCGACCCGTCGTAGGACAGGTCGGTGAAGTCCCTGCGCAGGAAGAGCCGGTAGGCCAGCGCGGTGGCGGCGACGGCCCAGACCAGGCTCACCGCGAGGCCGATGAGCAGCGGGCGCGTCTGGGCCGGCTCGGTGAACAGGCCACGCCAGGCGAGGAACGCCTCGCCCGGCAGGGCCACCCGTACGGCCACCGGCAGCGGGAGCATCTGCGCGAGCTGCAGCCCGAGGGCGAGGAGCGCGGGCATCAGCAGCCCCATCGGCGAGCGGCCGAGGGCCACCGAGCCGAGCAGCCCGACCGCCGCGAACGCCAGCGTCGGCACCAGCGCGCAGGCCCAGGCGAGCAGGACCGTCGTGGCCGCGTCACCGGAGGACAGCATGTGGCCGTCCAGTCCGGCGAACGGCCCGTCACCGACCGCGGCCAAACCGCCGGCGATGCCCGAGGCGGCCAGCCCGGCGACCATCACCAGGATCACGGTGAGGCTGGCGAGGGCCTTCGCCACGAAGATCCGCCGCGGGGAGCGGACCGCGACCAGCAGATGGCGCCAGGTGCCCAGCCGGTCCTCCGCGGCGAAGACGTCGCCGGCGGCCAGGGACGTCAGCAGCGGGAGCGCCCAGGTGCACGAGAAGCCCAGCACCACCAGCGATCCCGCCCAGCCGGAGGCGTGCATCCAGCGGCCGAAGACCGTGTCGGCGGGCAGTGAGCTCTGCAGGCTCACCGCGGCCACGAAGGCGGCGGGGGCGATCCAGCACGCCGCGAGCAGCAGCCGGATCCGCCACTGGGACAGCAGCTTGACCAGCTCGAACCGGTAGGCGCGCCGCAACGGGGCCGGCCGTGCCTCGATCTCGGCGGGCGCGGCGGTCGCGGTCATCGGGGGTCTCCTTCGCCGGTGCGGTCGGTTTCCTCGCCGCTCCCGGTCAGGGCCAGGAACGCGGCTTCCAACGGCGGCACCACGGGCGCCAGCTCGCGGACCGCGACGCCCGCCCCCACCAGCCGCACCACCAGGTCGTCGAGGGCCTCCACCGGTCCGCGGACGACGAGGGCGCCGGTGTCCGGCGCCTCACCGGCGCCGTCCGCGGTGTGGAGGCCGGGTGTGCGGGAGGCCACCTCGCGGGCGGCCGGCGGGTCGGAGGTCAGCAGCCGATAGTCGAGCTCACCGCTCTCGGCGGCGAGCTTGCTCACCGGCCCGGAGAACACCACCCGTCCGGTGGACAGGATGGTGACCTCGGGGCACAGCGCGGCGAGGTCGTCCATCCGATGGCTGGACATGACCACCGCGGCCCCGCCCGCCGCCAGCTCGGTGATGACGCGGTGCACGTGCCGTTTGCCGGCGGGGTCCAGGCCGTTGGCCGGCTCGTCGATGACGAGGAGCCGCGGCTCGGTGAGCAGCGCGGCGGCCAGCCCGAGCCGCTGGCGCATCCCCAGCGAGAAGCCCCGGACCCGGTCGTCCGCGACGTCGGTGAGCCCCACCTGCTCCAGCGCCTCGTCGATGCCGGCGGCCGAGCCGTGCGCGCGCAGTGCGGCGAGGGCGGAGAGGTTCTGCCGCGCGGTGAGCGAGGGGTAGAGCCCGGGCCCGTCCACGAAGCCCGCGACGCCGTCGGGGACGGCGAGCGTCCGCCCGACCGGCGCCCCCAGGATCTCCAGGCGGCCGCCGTCTGCGACTGCCAGGCCGAGCAGCAAGCCGAGCAGCGTCGTCTTCCCCGTGCCGTTCGGACCGACCAGGCCGTGGACCCGCCCCCTCTCGACCTCCAGGTCGACGCCGTCGAGCGCGACGACCGCGCCGAACGACTTGGTGATGCCGCGAGCCCGGACGGCCCTGTCTCTCCGCATGCCACTTCCCCACTTCGACGCCGCCGCAGGAACTTAGGGACCGCGGTTTGCATCGACGGGGCGCGCAGCCGAACAGCGGGCGAATGATCACCGACCGGCGGGGGCCGGCGGCCGTCACGCCCCGGCCACACCTGCCTCACTCACGGCCTCGGGGCTGGGCACCGGCACCCGGCTCGATTACCGTTCGTGATCGAATCACTTCCTGGAGTCACCGACCGGTGACAGTGAGGCGGTACAGCGTGCACGTCGGGACTCGGACCGGGCTGGTCCTCATGATGTCCGCGGTCACGGCGGGGTCGTCGATGCCCGCGGTGTCGGCGGCGGCGCTCGCGGGCTACGACGCCTGCCCGCGCGGCCGCATGTGCATATGGCACGACCAGAACGGCGGCGGGGCCCGCCTCTCCTTCGCGCACAAGGCGAGGGATCTGAGCGAACTGGAGGGAGGGCTCAACGACCATGTGCTGTCGGCTTGGAACCGCACGGGACGCCGCTGGTGCCTTTACGAGCATGCCCACTACAAGGGCGACAAGCGCGCCGCCGCCCGAGAGCCGCTGGCGGGATCCAAGGGCAACACGTCCGAGTTCGGCTACAAGATCAGTTCATTGAAGCCCTGCTGACCCGGGTCGCCCGGCGGCGATCGGCCCGGGCCGACGCGAGGGACGCGGCAGCGCCCTCGGGACCGGGCGCCCAGTATCCGATCGCCAGGCCGGTGAGTCCGGCGGCGGCGACGACGGCGAAGAGCCTGCGGGGGCGTGGCATCGGAGTCTCTCCTTCCGGAGGCGATATCCGCCACGGTAGGAGCGGCGTTCGGCCGCGGGGTGAACGCCGAAGAAATGCCCGAACACGCCCGGAATGCCGGACGCCCGGCCGTCGTGCCGGGCGTCCGGACGGAACGCGAATCAGCTGGACAGGTGTTCGCGCGCGTGCCGTTCGACCAGGATGGGGACGAACTCGCGAACGGACCGTCCGTCGAAGTCGTGGTGGACGTCCTCGACCGTCCGGGTGATCTCCTGCTGGCTGCAGCGGTCACCGTAGGTCTTCAACAGGCGGGTGGTGACCCGCTCCATTGCGGTCCTCTCGTAGACCTCGGTGTCCATCGTCAGGCTCCTTTCCGTGGGGAGAGGTCAATCACCACGACAAGGCCGTAACCGCTCAAGCGCGGCCCATACACACGCCAAGATCTGTTTACCGAACGTTCATCCAGGGCCCCCGGTCGAACGGCTCTTCTCCGGCGTGTACAGGCGGATGTCGTCGACCTGCGCTCTGCCCTCGTAGAAGTTCATGTGCGGGTCGCCGATCATGAACCGGTCCGGATAGGCGGAGCCGGCGGGCCAGGTGTCGTGGTCGACGAGGGTGCCGCCGGGGCCTTTCCAGGTCCAGTCGGCGTTGTAGCGGCCGTCGTAGGCGTCGGATTTCTGGTTGTAGTGCCAGATCGGCTCGCCGTCCTGGACGAACCTCCGGGTGTAACGGAACGTCGCCCGGCCGACGTGCGCGAAGACGCCCGACATCTCCATCGTGTAGGCCCCGTTCCGCCGCTCGATCGCGAAGGTGTACGGGTTCTCGGGTAGCAGTTCGGGCCGCAGGTCGACCGTCGAGACGATCGCGCCGCCCTTGGCGAGACCGCATTCGCTCTGCATCAGGTACTCGGTGCCGGGCATCGCCGGGTACCGGCGGTCGTCGGTCATGAAAATGGCGTTCACGCCGTTTCCCGTCCCGGCGGAGTACGGCTCGTACCGCCTCGTGGCGGGGTTGCAGTACTTCAGCCCTGAACCCGTGTACTTGTACCTGTTGTAGCCGTCCATGGCGACCTTGCGGTGGCCGTGGACGAAGACGTTGTTGTGCGGCGCCACCCGCCGGTAATCCATGATCGACATGTAGTAGAAGCCGTTGGAATCGGTCCGTGCGTCGGCCCACGCGCATTCGGGCCTGGAGAAGTCGCCGCCCGACGCCCACGGGAAGACGGTCTTGCAGCCGCCCGACGCATACCCGTTGATGCGGCCGTCGGGATAGTCCCACGATCCATTGCGCTCGCCGCCGAAGTCCAGGCCGCGCAGCGTCATCTCGATGCGGTACTCGGCGGGCAGGTCCCGCGTCGAGCGGATGACGACGCCACCGCGGTAGTCGGGTTCGTCGAGGTCGGCGGCGCCGTGCCGCGAGGTGAGGGTCGGCGGGCGGTCGGGCCTGCCGTCGCCGTCGCCGTCGCGTGCGGCGAGTTCGGCGGTGAGCCAACCGCGCCGGCCGAACGCGAAGGCCTTGCGGTACGTGCGGACCTTGGCGAGCTGCGTCCTGAACGCCGGGCCGCCCACCGTGGCGAAGTACGCGCCGTCGTTGTCGTACATGTCGACGTCGTACGGGCTGCCGGGGCCGTCACCGTCGGACCTCCACGGCACCCGCGCGTCGTCCAGGCGCCGGTCGAACGGCTCCGCCGCGATGAGCCGCCAGCCGGGCCGCGCCCCCGGCGGGGCGCCGCCCGCCTCGGCCGCCGCCGTGCCCGCCGTCACGGACAGGACGAGCGGGATCGTGAACGCCGCGCCTGCGCGAACGAGCCCTTGCATGGTGCCGCCTCCCCCGCCGCGCCGTCCGGGCGCGGCCCTCGGCCGGTTTCAGGACGATCTTCGGTGACCGTAGGCAGCGGGCATGCCGATCGCCACGGCAAACATCGACAAAGTGGTATTGACCAGTCGCTATGACGAGACGTAGCGTGTGCCGCGACGGGATCGGCTGCATTGGAGGATGAAGGCGTGCGGTCTGGCGGTGAGAGCCGTAACGGAAACACGAAGCGGCAGGCGGTCCGCCGCGAGCTGCTCGCCATGCTCGGGGATCTGGAGCCCGGTGACGCGCTGCCGTCCGAGCGCCGGCTGGTCGAGGACCTCGGCGTCTCCCGGCCCACGTTACGGCAGGCCGTGGACGGCCTCGTCGCCGAGGGGCTGCTCGAACGGCGGCACGGAAGCGGCACCTACGTGGCCGAACCGCGGATCGCGGTCCCGCTGACCATGACCTCGTTCACCGAGGACATGATCCGCCGGGGCATGAAGCCGGGCGGCCGCGTGCTGTCGTTCCGCACGGAGAGCGCGGGGGCGCGGATCGGCAGGCGGCTCGCCCTCTCACCGACCGAAGAGGTCTTTACCATTCGGCGGCTGCGGCTGGCGGACGGCACGACGATGGCCATCGAGACGCTCTTCCTGCCCCGCGCGCTCATGCCCGGGCTACGCAGGGACGTCCTGGAGGGCCGGTCGTTCTACGACCTGCTGCGCGGCGCCGGCATCGTGATCGCCTCGGGCACCGAGACGATCGAGCCGACCGTCACCACCCCGGAGGAGGCCGCCGAGCTGGGCGTGCCGGTGCACACGCCGGCGTTCCTGTTCGAGCGGGTGACGCGAGACGAGGACGGGCGGCCACTGGAGTACGTCCGGTCCCTCTACCGGGACGACCGGTACCGCCTCGAGCTCGACCTCCGCCCGCCGTCCCACTGACCGCTCCCCCGGCGCGCGTCCGGCACGCGCCCCGGGCACGACCGACCATCAGCGCTGTCGGGGCGCCGCAGCGCGCGTTCCACCCTTGAGAAGCGAGGCGACTTCACCATGGGCGTCATCAAGGACATCCTCACGTTCCTGGCGAACAACGTCTTCGGCCAGGTCCCGATCCTGATCGGGCTCATCACGCTCGCCGGGCTCGTCCTGCAGCGCAAGCGGGCCGAGGACGTCGTCGCCGGCGCGCTGCGCGCCACGATCGGCGTCGTGGTCCTGTTCATCGGCGTGGACGTGTTCTCCGGCGGGCTGTCCAGCTTCCAGACGGTGCTGGCCAGCGCGATGGGCACGTCGCCGCCGCACGCCGACCACTCGCTCACCGACTTCCTGTCGAAGCAGGGCGGGACGATCGCGCTGGTGATCACGGTGGCGTTCCTCGTGCACGTGCTGATCGTGCGGCTCTTCCCGGCGGCGCGGTACCTCTACCTGACGGGCCACCTGATGTTCTGGGTCAGCACGGTCACCGTCGCGTCGCTGGTGACGATCGCGCCGGGCGCGGACCAGCTCACGCTGGTGCTGTGCGGGGCCGGGTTCGTCGCGGCCTACTGGACGCTGCAGCCGCTGTGGATGCGGCCGCTGATGCGCCGCGTCATGCCGGACGACCGGTTCGGGTACGCGCACACCAGCTCGCTGGCCTGCCTCATCACCGGGTACGCGGCCCGGCCGCTCGGCAGCCGCGAGAAGCACGACACCGAGAAGCTGACGCTGCCGCGGCAGCTGTCGTTCTTCAAGGACGTCAACATCAGCACCGCGCTGATCATCTCGGTGATCATGCTGATCGGGGTCGCGTTCGCCGACGACGGCGTGGTGGCCGGGGCCGCCGCCGAGATGGACGCCAAGCTGTCCCCATGGGTGTGGGGGCTGCTGGTCGGGTTGCGGTTCGCGGGCGGCATCGCGATCCTGCTGTACGGGGTCCGGATGTTCCTCGGCGAGATCGTCCCGGCGTTCAAGGGCTTCAGCGACCGGGTCATCCCCGGCACCCGGCCCGCGCTGGACGCGCCGACGGTCTTCCCCGTCGCGCCGACCGCGGTCATGCTCGGGTTCGTGACGTCCACGGTGGTGTTCCTGGTCTGCCTGGCGGTCTCGGCGGCGGCCGGCTGGTTCACCCTGGCGCCGCCCATGATCATGCTGTTCTTCGTCGGCGGCGCCGCCGGGCTGTTCGGCAACGTCGTGGCGGGCTGGCGCGGCGCCCTGCTCGGCGGCGTGGTGTCCGGCCTGATCCTCGCGGTCGGCCAGGGCTTCACCTGGGGGCTGTACGAGCGGACGGCGCCGGAGCTGTCCACCCTCGCCGACCCGGACTGGTACGCGATCGGCTGGCTGCTGAAGGCGACGGACCCGGTCATCGGCAAGGGCTCGGTCTGGCTGGTGCCGGCCGTCGCGCTCGCCGCGACCGTGGCCACCCTGGTCCTGCTCGGCCGCTCGGACAAGCGGCGTGCGGCCGCCGAGGACGAGACCGCGCCCGCCGACGCGGCCACCGCGCAGGCCTGAACGACTCACAACGGAGGGAACCGACATGGCACTGGACAGGCGGCTGGAGGTCCTCGCGGTATGCGGGGTCGGGATGGGCTCCAGCCTGATGCTGAAGATGACCGCCGAGGACGCGCTGAGCTCGCTCGGCGTGGACGCCCGGGTGGAGAACACCGACGTGTCGTCCGCGCGGGGCATGTCCCCGGACGTGGTGATCGGACAGGGCATGCACACCGAAGAGGTCGCCGACCTCGCGCCCGTCGTCATCACGATCAGCGACTTCCTCGACAAGGACGGCCTGGCCGCGCAACTGAAGGAGCGGCTGACCGAGCAGGGATGGCTGCCGTGACCGTCGTCGCCGCGAACGACGACGTCGCCGCGCGGGACTGGCGCGAGGCCGTCCGGGAGGCGGCCGCCGCGCTGGTCGCCGCGGGCGCCGCGGGCGAGGGCTACCCGGCCGCGTGCGAGCGGGTGGTCGAGGAGAACGGCCCGTACATCGTCCTCACCAAGGGCCTCGCGCTCGTCCACGCCCGTCCCGAGGACGGCGGGCTGGCCGTCGGCGTCGGTGTGACCCGGCTGGCCGCGCCGGTGGAGTTCGGGCATCCCGACAACGACCCGGTCGACCTCCTGCTGGCGTTCTGCACGCCGGACCCGGACGCGCACGTCGGCACGCTCGCCGCGCTGGCCCGGTCGCTGTCGGGCGGGCTGGCCGACCGGTTGCGCGCCGCGCCCGGCCGGGAGGAACTGGCCGGCGCCCTGAAGGAGGCCGTGCCCGATGCGTGACGCCGCCGGGCAGCGGCTCCCCGGCCGGGTGCGGGCCCTGCTCGACGATCTCGACGCCGCCTCCGGCGAGGCGATCGGCGCGGCGGCCGCGCTGCTGCTCGACGCGGTCCAGGCGGGCGGGATCGTGCACGTCGCCGGGGCCGGGCACTCGCTGGTGATGGTGTGCGAGACGTTCTACCGGGCCGGCGGGCTCGCCGCGGTCCGCCCGATCTGGGCGCCGGACGTGCTCCCGTTGGACGACGCCATGCGCAGCACCCGCGCCGAGCGGCGTACCGGCGTCGGCCGCGCCGTCGTCAAGGAGGCCGCGCCCGCCCCGCCGGACGTCGCGGTGGTGTTCTCCACCAGCGGCAGCAACCCGTACCCGGTGGAGATCGCCGAGGAGTGCGCGGCCCGGGACGTCCCGGTGGTCGCGGTGACCTCGGCCCGCGCCGCGAGCGGCGCCGCCGCCCGGGCCGCCACGATGCTCGCCGACCACGCCGCGATCGTGGTCGACACGCGGGTGCCGCCCGGCGACGTCCTGCATCCGCCGGACGCGCCGCGGACCGCCGCGGTCTCCACGATCCTCGCCGCCTACGCCTGGTCGCGGATCCTCGCCGATCTGGACGACCTCGCCGCCGCGCGCGGTGTGGAGCCGCCCCGGTGGACGAGCGCGAACGTGCCGGGCGGGGACGAGCGGAACACCGCGCTCATCGCCCGCTACCGGCACCGCGTCCCCGAGCTGACCGGCGGCGAGTGACCGGCGTCTATGATGCGGGGCATATCGGACCAGTTGAGGAGTGAGATGACCACCAGGCCGACCGAGGAGGATCTTCTCTCCGTGTTCACGCGGGCGGACCTCGGCAAGGACGAGCGGCTCGACCTGATGGAGTTCACGCTCGTCCTGGAGCACCTCGGGCTGTCGTGGACGCGCGCGGAGACGCAGGACCGGTTCGAGAAGGCCGACGCCAACCTCGACGGGTTCATCTCCTACGCCGAGTACCGGGCGATCCTGGAGGCGCAGGGCTGGGTCTGACCGCCCGCATGACGGAACGGGCCCGCCGGCCGCGCCGGCGGGCCCGTTCCGTTCCGCCGGTCAGACCCGGCGTCCGCGCAGCTCGCGGTACCTGCGGACGAGCGCGGCGGTGGACGCGTCGGGCGCGTCCGACGGCGCTTCCTCCGAGGTGAGCGCGGGCGCGAGGTCCTGCGCCATCACCTTGCCGAGCTCCACGCCCCACTGGTCGAAGGAGTCGATGCCCCAGATCGTCCCCTCGACGAACACGATGTGCTCGTAGAGGGCGACCAGCTCGCCGAGTGTCTTCGGGGTCAGCTTCGGCACCAGGATCGTGCTGGTCGGCCGGTTGCCCGGCATCACCTTGTGCGGCACGACCGCGGCCGGGGCCCCCTCGGCGGCGATCTCGTCGGCGGTCTTGCCGAACGCGAGCGCGGACGTCTGCGCGAGCAGGTTCGCGGTGAGCAGGTCGTGCATGCCGGCCCGGTCCTCGAACGGCTCGGCGAACCCGATGAAGTCGGCCGGGACCAGCCGAGTGCCCTGGTGCAGCAGCTGGTAGAAGGCGTGCTGGCCGTTGGTGCCCGGCTCGCCCCAGAAGATCTCGCCGGTCTGCGCCACGACCGGCGCGCCGTCGGCCCGCACCGACTTGCCGTTGGACTCCATCGTCAGCTGCTGCAGGTAGGCGGGGAAGCGCGACAGCCGCTGGCTGTAGGGCAGCACGGCGCGGGTCTGCGCGCCGAAGAAGTCGGTGTACCAGACGCCCAGCAGGCCCATCAGCACCGGCATGTTCGCCTCGAACGGCGCGGTGCGGAAGTGCTCGTCGACCTCCCGGAACCCGGCCAGCATCTCGCGGAACGCCTCGCCGCCGATCGCGATCATCAGCGACAGCCCGATCGCGCCGTCGAAGGAGTAGCGGCCGCCGACCCAGTCCCAGAACCCGAACATGTTCTCGGTGTCGATGCCGAAGTCCGCGACCCGCTCGGCGTTGGTCGACACCGCGACGAAGTGCCGCGAGACGGCCTTGTCGTCGCCGAGGCCCTCGATCAGCCACTGCCGCGCGACCTTGGCGTTCGTGAGGGTCTCCAGGGTGCCGAACGTCTTGGAGCTGATGACGAACAGCGTCTGCTCGGGGTCGAGCCCGGCGAGCTTGCCGACGATGTCGGCCGGGTCGATGTTGGAGACGAACCGGCACGAGATCCCGGCGTCCACGTAGTCGTGGAGCGCCTCGTACGCCATCGCGGGCCCGAGGTCGGACCCGCCGATGCCGATGTTGACGACGGTGGTGATCCGCTTGCCGGTGAAGCCCGTCCACTCCCCGGCCCGGACGCGCTCGGCGAATCGCGACATCTTGTCCAGGACGGCGTGCACGTCGGCGGCGATGTCCTGGCCGTCCACGGCCAGCGCCTCGCCCGGCGGCAGCCGCAGCGCGGTGTGCAGGACGGCGCGGTCCTCGCTGACGTTGATGTGCTCCCCCGAGAACATCGCGGCGATCCGGTCGCGCAGCCCCGCCCGCTCCGCCAGCGCCACCAGCATCCGCAGCGTCTCGCCGGTCACGCGGTGCTTGGAGTAGTCCAGGCAGAGGTCCGCTGCGGTCACGGTCATGCGCTCGACGCGTCCCGGGTCCTCGGCGAACAGCTCGCGCAGATGCCGGCCGGCCAGCTCCGCCTGGTGCTCGGCCAGCGCCGTCCATTCGGGCGCCTCGGTGATATCAGCCATTGCCTCTCTCATCTCCTCGGCGGGGCCGGCCGGGCGCCGTCGGCCCCCGGGGCGCCGCGCCGTCCCCCACGGCGATCATAGGTCGGCGGCGCGCGGCGCTCGCAACGCTCTCCCCGACCGGGGAGTGTTCCCACCCGGATGACCGGTTCCTCCCGGTGCGCGGATAGGGTCGGCGCGGACGAGCCGTCCGCGGCCCGGCGGGGTGCCGGGGGACGGCGGCTCCCGGACCGGCTCTGGAGGGTTCATGGGCGAGGCCCCCTGGGACATCGCGCGGCTGCTGGAACTGACGGCGCTCGGCGACGACGCCTTCCTCGCGGACTCCCCCTCGGTGGGGCGCCCGCGGCTGTTCGGCGGCCAGGTCGCCGGGCAGGCGCTGCGCGCGGCCTGCCGCACCGCCGGCGGGCGCGCCCCGCATTCGCTGCACGCCTACTTCATCCGTCCGGGCACGCCGGAGGAGCCGCTGCGGTTCGACGTCGCGCGCACCCGCGACGGCCGCTCGTTCTCCACCCGGCACGTCACCGCGGCGCAGGGCGGCAAGCCGATCCTGGAGCTGATCGCCTCGTTCCACGAGCCGGAGGACGGCTTCGACTGGCAGCCGCCGGGCCCGCCGGCGACGCCGGCCCCCGAGAGCCTGCCGGAGCCGACGCTGCCGGCGTTCTTCCGGCACCCGACCGGGTTCGAGATCCGGGTGGTGAACCCGCCCGGCGCGGGCGAGTTCCCCATGCCGCACCCGTTCTGGATCCGGGCCACCCGGCCGATCGGCGACGATCCGGCCCTGCACGCGTGCCTGCTGGCGTACCTGTCGGACATGGGCGTGGTGAGCAGCGCCCGCGCGCCCGGCTCCCCCAGGCGCCTCGTGACCGCCGTCACATTGGACCACGCGATGTGGTTCCACCGTCCGCCGCGTGTGGACCAGTGGCTGCTCTACTCGGTGGAGCCGGTCGCCAACCACGGCGCCCGGGGCCTCGCCCGCGGAACGCTCCACACAGCCGACGGCACGCTGGTCGCCTCGATCGCCCAGGAAGCCCTCCTACGCCCCGCCACCGACTGAACGAAAACCCGCTGGGCGCCCCCGGCCGCGGCGGGTAGCGTCACCGCCCATGGGGGCCCGCGCCAACTTCGTCCTGATCGACGCCGGCGGCGTGCACCTGCACTACTCCCACTGGGGCGCCGACCTGGTGTCCTCGGCACTTGCCGCGGGCCCGGCCCCGGCCGCACGCTTCATCGCCGCGCAGCACCGCTGCGACGACCCGGAACGCGACTGGCTGGACGACGTGTGGGCCGAAGGCGGCGCCGTCGTCGACCGCACCTCGCGGCGGCTGGTGTTCTACGGCGACCAGCTGATGCTGGACCTGCCGTGCAAGCGGGCCTTCCTGGCGCTGCTCGCGGAGACGTGGCCCGGCTGGACGGTGCGGTGGGCCTACGACGGCATCGGCGACCTCGCCGCGGCGGCCGGGCGCGACCGGTCGACCGTCCGCGAGCCCGACGAGGACGAGCGGTTCCTGCCGGAGGAGACGGTCACCGACCTCGACGACGAGGTCCATCTCCTCACCGTCCGGACGGCGGAGGGATGCACCGCCTACCCGCTCGGGTGGTACGTCCACACCGCCTGGCAGGGGCCCGCCCTACTGGACCGGCTGCCCGCCGGAGGGCTGCCGCGGCTGGACCTGCGGGAGATCCCGGTCGGCGGCCTGCACGTGGACGCCGCCGCGAGGACGGCCGGCGTCTGGATGCGCGGCTCCTGCACGGGCCTGGTGCCCGCGCTCGGCGGGCTGTGGCCGGGATGGCGCGTGGAGTTCTGGGAGGACCGCTACGAGGAGCAGCTCGGCCGCTGCGGCGGGACGGTCACCGCGCCGGCCGCCGACCTGGCCGCCGACCTGGACCAGGTCATCGCCACGCTCGGCTCGCGGCGCGGCGACGACCCGGTGCCTCGCATGCTGGACTTCGTCCACGAGGTCGCCGGAGAGCGGACGGTCGAGCTGAACCCGCACTTCACCGCGCACCGTCCGGGGGACGCCTCCCCGGGCGAATGGGAGTCCGTGCTCCGCGTCGCAGCGGACCTGCGTGTCCGGTTGGCGGGGGCGGGGTGAGGGCGCCTGGCGGTGGATGGGTCAGGCTTTGGCCGGCGTGAGGGGGGTGAGCGGGTCGGTGGTCAGGGCCGGGGCCAGGGCCGGGCGGGTGCGGCGGAGGCGGGCCAGGGCGTAGGCGGCGGCGAGCGCGGCGGCCAGGCAGACGGTGCCGGCCAGCACGAGTGCGGCGCGGGGGCCGACGGTGTCGCAGAGCACGCCGAGCGCGGGGCCGCCGACCGCGCCGGACGCGGCGCCGACCATGCCCTGCGCGGCGATGACGCGGCCGCGCAGGTGGCCGGGGCTGTCCAGCTGGACGCGGGTGGCGACGGTGGTGTCCAGGACGACGGCGCCGGCCGCGATCGGCAGCATCGCGGCGCCGAACAGCGCCAGGTTCGGGGCGCCGCCGCTGAGCAACTGGCCGGCGGAGCAGATCGTCGCCGTGATCAGCAGCAGCCGGAGCGGGAGCCGGGCGCGGGACGCGGCGTACACGCCGCCGACGACGGTCCCGACGGCGAAGAGCACCGACAGCGCGCCGTAGCCGCCGGCGCCGCCGTGCAGCGGCCCCTGGCTCATCGCCGCCATCGTCACCTGGTAGTTGCGGCCGAGGCTGCCGAGCGCGAAGGCGAGGCCGAACATGACCAGCAGCCGCGGGTTGGCGAGCACGTAGCGGAACCCGGCGGCGATGCCCCGCTCCCCCGGCTTCGCGGGCGGCAGGACGTGCAGCTCCTTCGGGCGCATCAGCGCGATGGCCAGCAGCACGCCGAGGAAGCTCACCGCGTTGGCGGCGAACGCGCCGGGCACCCCGGCCAGCGGGATGATCACGCCGGCGAGGCTCATGCCGAGGATGCGGCCGCCGGAGCTGAGCACCGAGCCGAGCGCGAGGCCGTTGGACAGGTCCTCGGGGCCGACGACCTCGGCGCCGAAGCGGCCGAGCGCGGGCGAGCTCATCGCGGTGACCATGCCGGAGGCCAGCGAGATCGCGTACAGGCCGCCGGTGCCGGACGGGTCGCCGGAGGCGATCAGCGCGAGCACGGTGGACAGCGCCGCCTGCACGGCCTGCCCGGCCGCCACCACGTAGCGGGCGGGGAGCCGGTCGGCGATCACGCCGCCCCACGGGCCGAGCAGGATGGTGGGCAGGGCCTGCAGGACCAGGCCCAGCCCCACGCTGGTGGCCGAGTGGGTGATGGACAGGATGAGCCAGTTCATCGCCAGGACCTGCATCCACGTCCCGGTGATCGAGACGAAGTCCGCGGTGGCCCACAGCCGGTAGTTGTGATGGCGCAGCGAGCGCAGCATCACGGGGATCGCCAAGACCCTCTCCTCTTCAAAGGCAGTACCAAACCGGCTTAAACGCCATCCGCGCGCTGGAACGTTCCGGTCAAGAGAGGTGTATGAGGCATGTCACGTTTAAGCAGGTCAGGACCGGGTCAGCGGACGGTGGCCCGCAGCCCCGGCCCCAGCGGGGATGCCGCGCGGTCCGCCGGACCGCGGGCGTGTTTCCTGGGGGGCGGCTCGGGCACGTCCCGGAGGAACCAGGCGGAGACCCAGGGAGCATCCGGACATGACCACGATCGCCACCACCAATCCCGCCACGGGGGAAGTGGAGAAGACCTTCGACGAGCTGGCCGACGAGGAGATCGACCGGCGCATCGGACGGGCCGCCGAGACGTTCGCCGAGTACCGCACCACCGACCTCGGGCTCCGCGCGGAGTGGATGAACGCGGCCGCCGACATCCTGGACGCCGAGGCCGAGCGGATCGGCGCGATGCTCACCACCGAGATGGGCAAGACCCTCAAGGCCGCGGTCGCCGAGGCGCAGAAATGCGCCAAGGCCTGCCGCTACTACGCCGCGCACGCGGCCGAGTTCCTCGCCGACCGTCCCGCCGACCCCGAGGCGGTGGGTGCGCGGGACGCCTACGTCCACTACCAGCCGCTCGGGCCGGTGCTGGCCGTCATGCCGTGGAACTTCCCGCTGTGGCAGGTGATCCGCTTCGCCGCTCCGGGGCTGATGGCCGGCAACGTGGGCCTGCTGAAGCACTCGTCGAACGTGCCGCAGACCGCGCTGTTCCTGGAGGACCTGTTCCGCCGCGCCGGGTTCCCCGACGGCGCGTTCCAGACGCTGCTGATCGGCTCGGCGAAGGTCGAGCGGGTACTGCGCGACCCGCGCGTGAAGGCCGCCACGCTGACCGGCAGCGAGCCCGCCGGACGGTCCGTCGCCGCCATCGCGGGCGACGAGATCAAGCCGACGGTGCTGGAGCTCGGCGGCAGCGACCCGTTCGTCGTCATGCCGTCGGCCGACATCGGGGCCGCGGCGAAGACGGCGGCGACCTCCCGCTGCCTGAACAACGGGCAGAGCTGCATCTCCGCCAAGCGGTTCATCGTCGACCGCGGCTGCGCGGACGAGTTCGAGCGGCTGTTCGTGGAGAACATGCGCGCGCTGAGGGTGGGCGACCCGATGGACGAGGCGACCGACGTCGGCCCGCTGGTCAGCGAGCAGGGCCGCGCCGACGTCGAGGAGCTGGTGGCCGACGCGGTGGGCAAGGGCGCGGACGTGCTGTGCGGCGGCGAGCGCCCGGACCGCCCCGGCTGGTACTACCCGCCGACCGTGATCGGCGGGGTGACCCGCGACATGCGGATGTTCCACGAGGAGGTCTTCGGGCCGGTGGCGTCGCTGTTCCGGGTGGACGGCGCGCGCGAGGCGATCGAGCTGGCCAACGCCACCGGCTTCGGCCTCGGGTCCAACGCCTGGACGCGGGACCCCGGCGAGCGGGAGCTGTTCGTCCGCGAGCTGGACGCCGGGCAGGTGTTCGTCAACGGCATGACCACCTCGTATCCGGAGCTGCCGTTCGGCGGCGTCAAGCGGTCCGGGTACGGGCGCGAGCTGTCCGCGCAGGGCATGCACGCGTTCTGCAACGCCAAGACCGTCTGGGCCGCATGATCGTTACGGGCTAGGCTGGCCCCGGAGGTGGCGCGATGACGCGGATGGAGCCGGGCGCGGTGGTGGTGCGCGGGAGCGAGGCCGAGACGATCGGGGACGTCCCCGCGGCGGTGCGGCTGCTCGCCGATTCCAGCAGCACCGGCGGGGCGCTCAGCACCCAGCGGGTGACGCTGGCGCCCGGCGGGAACGGTGCGACGCCGCACTACCACGCCGGGTCGACCGAGCTGTTCTACATGCTGAGCGGCACGGCGCAGATCCTGTCGGGCGAGCAGGTGCTGGAGGCCGGCGAGGGCGACCTCGTCGTGGTGCCGCCGCGGATGGCGCACGCGTTCGCCGCCAAGCCCGGCAGCACCGCCGACCTGCTGATCGTCATCACGCCGGGCGTGGAGCGGTTCGACTACTTCCGGCTGCTCGGCCGCCTCGGCAAGGGCGAGGCGACGCTGGACGAGCTGCTGGAGTCGCAGGAGCGGTTCGACAACCACTTCCTCGACAGCCCCGAGTGGACCAAGGCCCGCTCCTGACCTAGGGGACGACCCGGAACGTCGTGCGGGCGGGAGCGCCGCCGGCGTCCGCGGAGAAGGTGTGCACTCCGAGCGGCATCGGGCCCGCGAGGAATTCGTGGGCCTGGTTCACCGCGTAGTTGAAGGTGCCCATATGGTCGACGACCGGGCCGGGGCGCTCGCCGAAGCGGTCCAGGCTCACCTGGACCCGCTCCCCCGGCCGCCAGCCCGTCCCGTGCACCACGAAGACCGTCGCACCGTCGCCCTGCGGCTGGTTGACCACGATCCGCGGGCTCCCGGCGGGGCGGTCCCCGGTGCCGCCCAGCGGGAGCGGCGGTTCCGCCGCCCTCCCGGCGGGCGGCCGTCCCCCGCCCGGATCCGCCCCCGCGGAGTCGCCGCCCGACCAGAACGTCCGGGCCAGCAGGGCGCCGACGCCGATCAGCACGATCGCGGCCACCGAGGCGATCGTGTTGCGCGGCTCGCGGAGGAAGGTGCGCGCCGCCGACACCGAGGACCGCCCGTCCCGCACGCCCCCGATGACCACCGGCGGGCGCTCCGGCACCGGCGCGGGGCCCTCCGGCTCCGGTACGAGGCCCCCCGGCACCGGTTCGCCGACCGGGAGCCGCGGCCCCTCCGCGTAGTCCCTGACCAGGCTCAGCGCCGCCCCGGACAGACCGGGCTCGGCCCGCCCGTGGCGGAGGTACTCCGACACGGACGCCAGGACGTCGCCCGGGGACGGCCGCCGTCCGGGGTCGCGGGCCAGGCAGCCCCGCACCAGCGTCTCCAGCTCGACGGTGAGCCCGGAAAGGTCCGGAGGCAGGGTGGCGAGCTGCGCCATCAGCTCCAGCGCGCCCTCGCCCCGGTAGGGGCCGTGCCCGGTCGCCGCGAACAGCAGGGTCGCGCCCAGCGCGTAGACGTCGCTCGCGGCCGTCACGACGCGCGATCCCTGCGCCTGCTCGGGCGCCATGAACGCGGGGGTGCCGACCGCGACGCGGCTGAGCGTCACCCGGGCCCGCTCCCGCGCGTGCGCCAGGCCGAAGTCGATCACGCGCGGCCCGTCCGCGCACACCAGCACGTTGGAGGGTTTGAGATCGCGGTGGACGAGGCCCGCCGCGTGGATCGACTCGAGCGCCTCCGCGCATCCGCCCGCCAGCCACCGCACCGCCGCGACGGGCAGCGGGCCCGCCTCCGCGACCAGCAGCTCCAGCGAGGGCGCCGGGACGTACGCCGTCGCCAGCCACGGCACCTCGGCGTCCGGGTCGGCGTTCACGACCGAGGCGGTGTAGACCCCGCTGACCCGCCGGGCCGCCGCGGCCTCGTGCGCGAACCGGGTGCGGAAGTCGGCCTCGCGGGCCAGCTCGGCCCGGATCGTCTTGACCGCGACGAGCCGTCCCGCCGCGGAGCAGCCGAGGTAGACGCGGCCCATGGAGCCCGACCCGAGCCGGCCGAGGAGCGTGTACGGCCCCGTGGCGGCGGGGTCGCCCGCCTCCAGGGAGCCGAGCGGCGCGTCGCGCCTGACCATGTCGCCTCCCCCCGGCCGCCTGCCTCACATGGTGCACAACGCGAGGCGCCGATGGCCGCCGCGGGCGCGAAGCGTCCGATGGCGGCCAGTGGCGGCCCCGCCCAGGGCGCCGGGGCGGGAGCGGGTCAGGCGCTCTTCTGGGCCTCCGCCTCGCGCCGCACCTCGTCCATGTCGAGGGCGCGGGCCTGCTCGATGAGGTCCTCGAGGGCGTCCTCGGGCAGCGCGCCGGGCTGGGAGTACAGCACCACCCGGTCGCGGACGACCATCAGCGTCGGGATCGAGCTGATCTGGAAGGCCGCGGCGAGGTCCTGCTCGGCCTCGGTGTCGACCTTGGTGAACACGACGTCGGGGTGCCGCTCGGAGACCCGCTCGTACACCGGCGCGAACTGGCGGCAGGGCCCGCACCAGGACGCCCAGAAGTCGACCAGGACCATGCCGTCGCCGCCGACCGTCTCGTCGAACGTCTCGCGTGTCAGGGCCTTCGTTGCCATTACCGTTCCCCTCTTCGATGCCTTACAGCTACGGCAACACCCGCCCCCGCACCGCGATTCCCCGCCGTCGCCGGGCATCCGCGACCGGCCGATTACGCGGGCGGCCGCCGGTCAGGGCGCGGTGTAAGCGAGACGAAATCGGTGTTCATTACGGTCCGGGACGAGGCTCATCCCGTCCTGGAAGGCGGCTCATGTCGGGTACAGGAGTCCTTGTCAGAACGAACGGCGCGGAGGGCACCGCCACGGCGAGGCCGGACGCCCGAGCGGGCGCGGCGCGGCCCCCGGTCCGCTTCGGCGTCCTGGGGCCGCTCCGGGTGCTCGGCGGCGCCGGGCTCGTCCGGCTCGGCACCCCCAAGACGCGCGGGCTGCTGGCGGCGCTGCTGTGCGGCGCGAACCGGCCCGTGGCGCTGGAGACGCTGGTGGACGCCCTGTGGGGCGAGGAGCCGCCGAAGTCGGCGACCAAGAACATCCAGTCGTACGTGCACCGGCTGCGCCGCACGCTCGGCGACCCGGACCGGATCGTGCGGACGGGGCCGGGCTACCTGCTGCGGGTGCGCCCCGGCGAGCTGGACGCGCACGCCTTCGAGCGGCTCGCGCGGGAGGGCGGCCGGGCGCTGCGCGCGGGCGACGACGCCCTCGCAGCCCGGCTGCTGCGGCAGGC
>NZ_BAAAMR010000091.1:0-39657 GCF_039529375.1 Actinomadura napierensis | reverse complement strand
GGCCGGAGGCGCGGCGGCCGGCGGCGCCGGTGACGCCCGTCCCCCCGGCCGCGGCCCCGCGGCCGGTCGGCGACGCCGCCACCGGCGGCGGAGCCTCCGCAGACACCTGAGAGAATCGGTCCGTGCACATGCCCGAAGCGTCCAGCCCCGTATCCGACCCCGCTGCGTCCGGCCCCGCCGGAGCGCCGGGAGCGCCCGCCCCGCGGGTGCTCTCCGGCATCCAGCCCACCGCCGACTCGTTCCATCTCGGCAACTATCTGGGCGCGTTGCGGCAGTGGGTGTCGCTGCAGGACACCCATGAGGCGTTCTACTGCGTGGTCGACCTGCACGCGATCACGGTGGAGCACGACCCCGAGGTGCTGCGGCGCCGGACGCGGGTGTCGGTGGCGCAGCTGATCGCGATGGGCGTCGACCCCGACCGCGCGACGCTGTTCGTGCAGAGCCACGTCCCCGAGCACGCCGAGCTGGCGTGGGTGATGGGCTGCATCACCGGGTTCGGCGAGGCGAGCCGGATGACCCAGTTCAAGGACAAGTCGTCCAAGCAGGGGACGTCGGCGACCAGCGTCGGGCTGTTCACCTACCCGGTCCTGCAGGCCGCCGACATCCTGCTCTACACCCCGGAGCCCGGCAGCACGGTGCTGCGCGTCCCGGTCGGCGAGGACCAGCGACAGCACCTGGAGCTGACCCGGACGCTGGCGCAGCGGTTCAACCACCGGTTCGGCGAGACGTTCGTCGCCCCGGACGTGCACATCCCCGAGGGCGCCGCGAAGATCACCGACCTCCAGGAGCCGGGCGCGAAGATGAGCAAGTCGGCGTCCTCGCCGCAGGGCATCATCGACGTGCTGGAGGACCCGGGCCCGATGCGCAAGAAGATCATGCGCGCGGTCACCGACACCGGCACCGAGGTCGTGTACGACGAGGAGAAGAAGGCCGGCGTCACCAACCTGCTGCGGATCTACTCCGCCCTCGCGGGCACGTCGGTCCCCGACCTGGAGGCCAGGTACGCGGGGTCCGGCTACGGCCAGTTCAAGAAGGACCTCGCCGAGGTCGTGCTGGACACCTTCAACCCGATCCGGGAGCGCACCGCCGAACTGCTGGACGACCCGGCCGAGCTGGACCGGATCCTGGAGAAGGGCGCCGGGCGCGCCGGGGTCGTCGCCAGGCGCACCATGGACACCGTCCGCGAGCGGGTCGGCTTCGTGGGACGCGGTCGCTGACCGTGGCCGGCGAGGGGGCGCGACGACCCGGGCCCGCGGACACCTTCGTGGGGATGCCCGCGGACACGTTCGTGGGGATGCCCGCGGGCCCGGGGGCGGACGGCGGCGTGCGGATGATCGGGGTCGCGATCCCGATCCCCGAGCCGTACGGGACGGACCTGCAGCGCACCCGCGCGTCCTACGGCGACCCCCTCGCCACCGCGATCCCGACGCACATCACGCTGATGCCGCCGACCGAGGTGACCGCGGACGAGATGGACGCGATCGAGGCGCACCTGCTGGACGTGGCGCACGCCGAGCGCCCGTTCCGCATCCGGTTGCGCGGCAGCGGAACGTTCCGACCGGTGTCCCCGGTCGTCTTCGTGGCGCTGGCGAAGGGGATCGGCGGCTGCGAGCGCGTCCAGGCGAAGGTCGCGTCGGGGCCGCTCGCGCGCCCGCTGCCGTTCCCGTACCACCCGCACATCACCATCGCGCACCACCTGCCCGACGACGTGATGGACCGGGCGTACAAGGACCTGTCGAACTACCGCGCCGAGTTCGAGGCATGGGGTTTCTCGCTGTACGAGCACGGGCTGGACGGCGTGTGGCGGCCGCAGTGCGACTTCCTGTTCGGCAATGGGAAACGCCACTCAACGTTCAACGGTTGATTACCGTCCGCCGCATCGAGCGCCAAGGGTTGGGTACGTTGCGTACATGCGGCAGGTGATCACTGGGGTTCAGCGGTGGATCGACAGTGCGCTGGAGGCCGGGAAGGACCTGCTGCGCGCCATGCGCGCCCGCTGGCGCTGGTTCGACCACCTCGCCCGCGCGTTCGAGCGCTACCAGGAGCGCCGCGGCGACCGGCTCGCCGCCGCGCTCACCTGCTACGGGTTCCTGTCGTTCTTTCCGCTGCTGGCGCTGGCGTACTCGCTGCTCGGCTACCTGGTCGGCATCAGCACGCAGGCCCGCGACTACTTCGTCCGGGCCGTCCGGGAACTGCTGCCGGGGATGTCGGACCAGCTGCAGGTGGAGCAGATCGCGCAGTCCAAGACGGCCGTCGGGGTCGTCGGCCTGGTCGCGCTGCTGTTCACCGGGCTCGGCTGGGTGCAGGTGCTGCGCGAGTCGCTGCGCGACATCTGGGGCAACCCGCCCACCGGCGGCGGCAACTACTTCCTCAAGCGGCTCTGGGACCTGGCCGTGCTGGCGTTCCTCGGCGTGATCCTCATCTGCGGGATGGCGGTGTCGACGGTCACCTCGTCGGCGACCCACACCGTCCTCGGCTGGTTCTCGCTGGACGACGTGCCGGGCGCCGGCACCGGGCTGCGGCTGCTGTCGCTGGCCTGCGCCGTCGCCTTCGACACGGTGATCTTCCTGGTGCTGTTCACCCGGCTGTCGGGGACGATCGCGCCGTGGCGGCGGATCATCCGCGGCGCGCTGTTCGGCGGGCTCGGGCTGGAGCTGCTCAAGCAGGCCGCGACGCTGCTGATCGGCCGGACGACGCAGAACCCGGTGTACGCCTCGTTCGCCGTCCTGGTCGGGCTGATGGTGTGGATCAACATCGTGTCCCGGTTCGTGCTGTTCGTCGCCGCGTGGACCGCGACCCGCCGCGTCGTGCTGAAGGCCGACGCCGAGGACCCGGAGAACCTCGCCGAGCAGGAGGTCGCGGCGCTGGACGAGCACCGCGACCCGGACGGCGGCGCCACGAAGGGTGACGCGTACGGCAACACGGAGGCGAAGGGCGACACGGGCAGGGACGCGGGGACGGACAGGAGCTCCGACGGGGCCGCCGCGAAGCCCGGCGCCGCGAACGCGAAGCTCTAGCGGGTCCCGTCGTCGTAGGAGGGCCCCTCGTAGGAGGCGTCGTCGCGGGGCGAGACGTCCCCGTAGGGCGCCTGGTGGCCGCCCGTGTTCCCGGCGGGCCTCGGCGTCGGGTGGCGGCGGCGCCGGCGGTAGACGGTGAACAGGACGATGGCGGCCAGGAGCCCGCCGACCGTGCCGCCGCCGATCTCGTAGACCAGCGCGGACGAGCCGCCCGACGAGTCCAGCGAGGTGCCGGGCAGCACGCCGCCCGACTCGCCGTCGGCGTGCTTCTTGGCCTGCGCCGCGGTGCCCGGCGCGACCAGCGTGCCGACCGGCTGGACCTTGCCGCGCGCGGCGAAGCCCCAGTCCAGCAGCTTGGCTCCGGCCTGGAACGGGGAGGTCTCGCCGTGCATCACCGAGATGATGATCGTGTGCCCGTCGCGCCGCGCCTCGGCGACGTAGGTCTGCTGGGCGTGCACGGTGTAGCCGTTCTTGCCGCCGAGCATCCCGCGGTAGCCGTACTTCTGGCCCGCCAGGAGCTTGTTGTGGGTGTAGATCGGGTAGCCGCCGACCTTCTTGTGCTTCTTCTTCTCCTTCTTGGTCAGCGGCGCCGGGAACTGGAACTGGGTGGCCTGCACGTACGTCCGGAACTGCGGGCTCTTCATCGCCTCCCGCAGGAACAGCACCAGGTCGTAGGCCGAGGTGTGCTGGGTGCGGACGTTGAGGCCGTAGTCGACGTCGAGGCCGTTCGGCGACGCGGCGAGCGTGTCGTCGGCGTGCAGGTACTTCGCCTCGGTGTTCATGTCGGCGATGGTCTTCTTCATGCCGCCGTTGGCCTCGGCGAGCGTGACCGCCGCGTCGTTCGCCGACATCATCATCAGCGCGTGGAACAGGTCGGAGACCTTGTACTGCATCTTCGGGGTCAGCCCGACCTTGGTGCCCTCGACGTCGCACGCCTTCTGCGAGGGCCGGACGAGCCGGTCCGGGTTCAGCCTGGTGACCAGGGTCGCCGAGGTCAGCGTCTTCAGCGTGCTGGCCGGCAGGTACTGCCCGTGCGGGTCCTTGGCGGCGAGCACCTCGCCGGTGTCGGCGTCGGCGACCATGTAGGAGGAGAACTTCAGCTTCGGCAGCGCGGGGACGCCCGGCGCCTGGTTCAGCACGATGCCGCGGCCCGCGAGCTGCGGCCCGCCGACGGGGTCCGACGGCGCCGCCGCGGCCGGGCGCACGGCCGGCGACGCGGCGGCCGGGGCCGCCAGCAGACAGACCGCGCTCAGCGGCACAGTGATCATCGGCATGGCGCGCCGGACTCCGGTCCGCCCCTGTCGTCCTGCTCGCAAGCTTCCGACGCTCCTCAGTCCCGCAGCGGCCGTTCGGTTCCGCACGCCCATGGCTCCCCCGAAGACTAGGCGACACATCCGGCGAAGGGGTACCCGACCGCGAAGACGGCAAGCTCGGGACAGTTGAGGCGTATGGTGCGTTAGACGATTTTTGTGGTGCTTATGACTACTCAGAGTACGTAAGTGGACGCTAGCATCGGTCACGGTCCGTCATCGCAGGTAGTTTGGGACGGGCGGACTAGTTCGATCGAGTGGTGTCGGGCGCCGGATCGATGACCGAAAAGTAGGGGACGGACCCGTCCGCAGGCCGCCCGTACGAGTCAATTGATCCGCGAAGGGCATGGAGACCGGCGTGGCGGCGGGCGCGCGCGCCATGATGGTGTGAACACGTGACCTGGACCGGCGTTTGTCCAGGCTTAGGGACCCGCTGGCTGAATTGCGCCACGTGCCACGCAACGACCTGCAAGGATTGTGGACGGAGGTTGGCCGTGGCCATTGAGTTCAACGCATCGAGCGGCACGACGCTCGGCGTCGAGTGGGAGATCCAGCTCGTCGATGCGGAGACCCGGCACCTGCGGCAGGACGCGCGCCGGGTGCTCGCCGCGCTGCCGTCGCTGAGCGAGGGCGGCGAGATCCCCAAGGTGCGGCACGAGCTCATGGAGTCCACGGTCGAGGTCGTGACCGATATCTGTCACACCGTCGGCGAGGCCAAGAGCGACCTCGCGGCCACCCTCGCCGAGCTGCGCGCCGCCGCCGCCGACCGCGGCATCGCGCTCGCCTGCACCGGCACCCACCCGATCAGCGACTGGCGCGACGCGGTGATGGCGCCGACGCAGCGCTACGCCGACCTGGTCGAGCAGATGCAGTGGCTGGCCCGGCGCATCCAGACCTTCGGCGTGCATGTCCATGTGGGCGTCTCCGACGTGTCCAAGGCGATCCCGATCGTGAACGCGCTGTCGGCCTACCTCCCGCACTTCCTCGCGCTCACCGCGTCCAGCCCGTTCTGGAGCGGCGCGGACACCGGGCTGGCGTCCTGCCGGGCGGTCGTCTTCGGTCAGCTGCCGACGGCCGGTCCGCCCCACTTGCTTGACGACTGGGCGGCCTTCGAGGATTACATGGACACCTTGCTTCGCGCCGGGACCATCCGGAGCATCAAGGAGGTGTGGTGGGACATCCGCCCCCACCCGGACTTCGGCACCGTCGAGATCCGGATGTGCGACGGCATCCCCACCCTGCGGGAGGTCGGCATGGCCGCGGCGCTGTGCCAGAGCCTGGTCACGCTGTTCGAGCAGCAGCTCGACCGCGGCTACACGCTGCCCCGCCCGGCACCGTGGGTGGTGCGCGACAACAAGTGGCGCGCGACCCGCTACGGGCTCGACGCGATCGTCATCACCGACGACGGCGGCAGCACCGCGCCGCTCCGCGACGACCTGTACGAGCTGATCCGGGAGCTGGAGCCGGTCGCCGACCGGCTCGGCTGCGCCGAGGAGCTCAAGGTGGCCGGCGAGGTCCTGGAGCACGGGGCCCCGTACGAGCGCCAGCGCGCGATCCGCGCGGCGGGCGGCTCGCTGGAGAACATCGTCGACGCGGCGATCACCGAACTGGCCGAGGACAGGTTCGTCGCACTGGGGGAGGTCGTCCATGCCGGGGCCTGAGCAGCCGGCCCGCCCGGACGGGCGCCCCGAGCGAACGGCGAAGGGTCCTCCGGGCAAGAACACAGGGGACGCCGATGACACCGGTGCCTGTGAGAACTCCGATACCGGGCGGCGGCCCAGCGGCCCCGCCCTCGCGCAGGGGGCGCACATGACACAACCGGGACCCGGGGTGATGCCCGGCCTTGAACCACCCACCGCCCCGGGACCGGACGGCCCCGCGGGCAGCGAGCGCCCGGCCGCGCTGCGGCCGCAGCTCGAGGTGTTCCTCGCCCGCCACGAGGAGGAGCTGGTCGCGTTCCGCCGCGACCTGCACATGCACCCCGAGCTGGGCTACGACGAGCACCGCACCACCGCGCGGATCGCCGAGCGGCTCCGCATGGCCGGGCTCGAGCCGCGGATCCTGCCGAAGGGCACCGGGCTGTTCTGCGACCTCGGCCCCGGCGACGGCCCGACGGTCGCGCTGCGCGCCGACATCGACGCGCTGCCGCTGCAGGACGAGAAGGAGCACGCCCCGTACCGGTCGACGGTGCCGGGCGTCGCGCATGCGTGCGGGCACGACGTGCACACCACGATGGTGCTGGGCGCCGGGCTGTTCCTGGCGCAGCAGGCCGAGGCGGGGCTGCTGCCCGGCCGGGTCCGGCTGCTGTTCCAGCCCGCCGAGGAGACCCCGGGCGGGGCGCTGGACGTGATGGCCGCCGGCGGCATCGCCGGGGTCGACCGCGCGTTCGCGCTGCACTGCGACCCGCGCATCGAGGTCGGCGAGCTGGGCCTGCGCAGCGGGCCGATCACCGCGGCCTGCGACAAGGTGTACGTGAAGGTGACCGGGCCCGGCGGGCACACCGCCCGGCCGCACCTGACCGCCGACCTGGTGTACGCGCTCGCCAAGATCGTCACCGAGCTGCCGGCGGCGCTGTCGCGGCGGGTCGACCCGCGCTCCAGCCTGTCGCTGGTGTGGGGCCGGGTGTCGGCCGGGTCGGTCGCCAACGCGATCCCCGACGACGGCGTCGCCGAGGGCACCGTCCGCTGCCTGGACGACGAGGCGTGGCACCGCGCGCCGGAGATGATGAAGGCGCTGCTGCAGTCGGTCGCCGCCGCCTACGATGTGGAGGCGTCGCTGGAGTACGTCCGGGGCGTCCCGCCGACCGTCAACGAGGCGGCCAGCGTGCAGATGTTCCGGGACGCGGCGGCGCAGGTCCTCGACGAGGAGGGCGTGGTGCCGACGCCGCAGAGCCTCGGCGGCGAGGACTTCGGCTGGTACCTGGAGTCGATCCCGGGCGCGCTCGCCCGGCTCGGCGTCCGCACCCCCGGCTCGCCCGGCGAGTACGACCTGCACCGCGGCGACTTCGACGTCGACGAGCGGTGCATCCCCGTCGGGGTGCGGGTGCTGGCGGCGACGGCGCTGACCGCGCTGTGGGACGGCGCCCGTCCCGCGGACCCGGAGACGGTCGAGGGCGCCACGCTCTCCTGACGGCTCCCGCCGCCCCGGCGCCGCCTCCGTCGGCGGCGCCGTCCGGGCCGGCGGCGCCGTCCGGGTCGGCCGGGTGCCTCCGGCGGCGTCACCGGGCGCGACCGTCCGTGCGCTGACCTGTGCCGATATGCGTACGCATTGGTAACGGACCTATTGCGAAACGGTGCAAGCTGGCAGTTTTCCACCAACCGCGGGGTAGCGTCCCATCGATTTCGGTGGCCGGGCGGCCGCCGATCCCGGGTGGGGAACGGAAGGAGCGCTATCTTGCGCCGTGGACTGAAGATTTCGCTCGTCACCGTGACGGGTGCGGCGCTGACGCTCAGCGCTTCCGCGTGCGGTGGCAAGAAGGCCGGTGGCGACGGCGGCGGGGACGACGGCAAGAAGACCCTCAAGGTGGGCCTGGCGTTCGACATCGGCGGCCGCGGCGACCAGTCGTTCAACGACTCGGCGGCGGCCGGCCTCTCGAAGGCCGAGACGGACCTGCACGTCACCACCAAGGAGATCTCCGCGCAGCCGGACGAGCCCGACTCCGACAAGGAGTCGCGCCTGCGGCTGCTCGCCAACACCGGCTACAACCCCGTCATCGGCGTCGGGTTCTCCTACACCGCGTCCCTGCTCAAGGTCGCCAAGGACTTCCCGAACACCAAGTTCTTCATCGTGGACGCCGACGGCTGCAAGGTCTCCGGCGCCAACGTGGCCGGCTCCTGCTTCTCCGAGGAGCAGGGCTCGTTCCTGGTCGGCGCCGCCGCCGCGCTGAAGTCCAAGACCGGCAAGATCGGCTTCATCGGCGGCGTGGACGTGCCGCTGATCCAGAAGTTCTTCGCCGGCTACCAGGCGGGCGCCGAGAAGGCCAAGCCCGGCACCAAGGTGCTGCCGCCGAAGTACCTGACCGAGCCGCCGAACTTCAACGGCTTCAAGGACACCGGCCTCGGCAACGAGGCCGCCAAGGGCCAGCTCGACGCCGGCGCGGACGTCATCTACCACGCGGCGGGCGGCGCCGGCATCGGCGTCATCAAGACCGTCGGCGCGGCCGGCAAGTGGGCCATCGGCGTCGACTCCGACCAGTACAACCAGCCCGCGGTCGCCGACGTGAAGTCGCACATCCTCACCTCGATGGTGAAGCACGTGGACCTGTCGGTGTTCAACTTCGTCGAGTCGGTCGCCAAGAACCAGTTCAAGGCCGGCACGGTGCAGTACAACCTGCAGAACGACGGCGTCGGGTACGCCACGACCGGCGGCAACGTCGACGACATCAAGGCCAAGCTGGAGGACCTGAAGGCGCAGATCGTCGCCGGCAAGATCACCGTCCCGACCAAGCCCCAGTGACCGATCGGCGGGCCGCCGCGGCACCCGCCGGGCCGGCCCGCCCGGCCGTCTCCCGGCCGGGGCGCGCACCCGGGCCGCGCGTCGCCGACGCGACGCCGCCCGCCGCGCGCCCCGGCCGCGTACCCCGAGGCAGGAGGAGGGGCACTCGTGCCTGACCAGGTGCCGGCCGTGCGGCTGACATCGATCACCAAGCGGTTCCCCGGCGTCGTCGCCAACCGCGACATCAACCTGAGCATCGAGCCCGGCGAGGTGCACGCCCTCTGCGGCGAGAACGGCGCCGGCAAGTCCACGCTGATGAAGATCCTCTACGGGATGCAGCGGCCGGACGAGGGCACGATCGAGATCGACGGGGAGCAGGTGGCGTTCCGCACCCCCGCCGACGCGATCGCCCGCGGCATCGGGATGGTCCACCAGCACTTCAAGCTGGCCGACAACCTGACCGTGCTGGAGAACGTGATCCTCGGCGCCGAGCCGCGCGCCAAGGGCTGGCTGCGCGGCCGCATCGACTTCGCCGCCGCCCGCGAGCGCATCCGGGAGATGTCGAAGGCGTACGGGCTGCGCGTCGACCCCGACGTGCTCGTCGAGACGCTCGGCGTCGGCGAGCGGCAGCGCGTCGAGATCCTCAAGGTGCTCTACCGCGGCGCCCGCGTGCTGATCCTGGACGAGCCCACCGCCGTGCTCGTCCCGCAGGAGGTCGATGAGCTGTTCGGCAACCTGCGGGAGCTGCGCGCCGAGGGCCTCACCGTGCTGTTCATCTCCCACAAGCTGGACGAGGTGCTGTCGGTCGCCGACACCATCTCGGTGATCCGCCGCGGCACCACCGTCGCGACGCGGCTCGACCCGTCCGAGGTCACCTCGCGGCGGCTCGCCGAGCTGATGGTCGGCTCGCAGCTTCCCACCCCGGAGCTGCGCGACTCGACCGTCACCGAGGACGTCCAGCTGGAGGTCGGCGGGCTCACGGTCCTCACCCCGCAGGGCCGTCCCGTCGTCGACGACGTCTCGCTGCGCATCCGGCGCGGCGAGATCGTCGGGCTGGCCGGCGTCGAGGGCAACGGGCAGAGCGAGCTCATCGAGGCGATCATGGGCCTGCGGGCCGCGGACGCCGGGACGATCGTCTACGGCGGCGACGACATCGCGCACTGGCCGACGCGGCGGCGCCGCGAGGCCGGCATCGCCTACATCCCCGAGGACCGGCACCGGCACGGGCTCGTCCTGGAGGCGTCGCTGTGGGAGAACCGCGTGCTCGGCCACCAGACGCAGCGCCCGAACGTCCGGGGGCCGTGGGTGGACCGGCGCGGCGCGCGCCGCGACACCACCCGGATCGTCCGGGACTACGACGTCCGGACGCCCGGGATCGACGTGCCCGCCGCCGCGCTGTCGGGCGGCAACCAGCAGAAGCTGATCGTCGGGCGGGAGATGACCGGGGAGCCGCACCTGCTGATCGCCGCGCACCCGACCCGCGGCATCGACGTCGGCGCCCAGGCCGCCATCTGGGACCACCTGCGGCGGGCCCGCGCGGCCGGGCTGGCCGTGCTGCTGATCAGCGCCGATCTTGAGGAACTCATCGGAATGTCCGACACCCTGCACGTGATCCTGCGGGGCCGGCTGGTCGCGGAGGTCGATCCGCGGACGGTCACCCCGGAGGACCTCGGCTCCGCCATGACCGGCGCCGGGAACCCGACATGACCGGCACGACCGGCAACCCGGACCCGAACGAGCCCGACCGCCCGAACGACGCACCCGACCCCACCGAGCCCACAGACCCCGGCGCCGAGTCCGGGGAAGATGCGGGGGTGGAGCGGTCGGGCGAAGAGCACGGGGTGCCCAGGCCGGCTGGGCCTGATCCTTCGAAGAGCGGGGAGCCGGCGAAGGCGGTGCCGGAGCCGGTGCCGTCGTGGAAGGCCATCCTGCGCGGGCTCGGGCCGACCGGGCTGGGGTTGAAGATCGGCGCGCCGATCCTCGCGCTGCTGATCTCCCTCGGCATCACGATGATCCTGCTGCGGATGACCGGCGCCGACCCGGTCAGCGCCGTGCAGAGCATGGTCGACTACGGCACGCAGCAGCACTCCATCGTCGACATCATCAACCGCGCCACCCGGTACTACCTGTCGGCGGTCGCGGTCGCGATCGGCTTCCGGATGGCGCTGCTGAACATCGGCGTGGACGGCCAGTACCGGCTCGCCGCGTTCCTGGCGGCGGCGCTCGGCGGCGCGGTCTCGCTGCCCGCGCCGTTCGGACAGCTGCTGGTGATCGTCGCGGCGGTGCTGGTCGGCGGGCTGTGGGCGGCGATCGCGGGCGTGCTGAAGGTGACCCGCGGGGTCAGCGAGGTGCTGTCCACGATCATGCTGAACGCGATCGCCACCGGCGTGATCGCCTACCTGCTGAACGACAAGCGGCTCGCCGAGCCGCGGCCGAACAGCAATGACGTCGCGACCGCGACGATCCCGCACTCCGGGCGGGTGGGCTCGCTGAACGGGTTCCTGTCGACGATCGGCATCGACCTTCCCGGCGGGGTGTACGGGCTGCTGCCGCTGGCGATCGTGGTCGGGATCGTGTTCTGGCTGGTCATCAACTACACCCGGTTCGGGTTCGATCTGAAGATCTCCGGGCTGTCCCCGTCCGCCGCGCAGGCCAGCGGGGTCAGCGCCAAGCGGATGGTCGTGATCACGATGGTGGCGTCCGGCGCGGTGGCCGGCCTGATCGGCATCCCGGGGCTGCTCGGCGAGTCCTACGACTACTCGCTGAACTTCCCGGCGGGGCTCGGCTTCACCGGCATCACCGTCGCGCTGCTCGGCCGCAACCACCCGGCCGGGATCGCGCTGGCCGCGCTGCTGTTCGCCTTCCTCGACCAGACCTCCGACATCCTCCAGGAGGTCGAGGTGCCCAAGGAGATCGTCGGGGTGATGCAGGGCGTGGTCGTGCTGACCGTCGTGATCGTCTACGAGCTCGTCCGGCGCTGGGAGATCCGGTTGCAGCAGCGGTCCGTCGCCGCGGAGCTCGCCACCGGCCATGACCTGGCCCGCGAGGCCGCTGGGAGCACCTCATGACCGCGACCGAGACCGTCGCGCCGGCGAAGGCCGGGAACGGCAAGTTCCGGCTGCGCTGGCCGCACTACCTGCTGATCGCGGCGGGCCTGCTGGTGCTGCTGTCGCTCGTCCGGATGATCGACGGCGCGGACGACGTCACCTCCAGCGGGACGGTCAGCGCGGCGCTCCGGCTGGCCGTGCCGATCTTCCTCGCCGGGCTCGGCGGGCTGTGGGCGGAACGCTCCGGCGTGATCAACATCGGGCTCGAGGGCATGATGATCCTCGGCACCTGGACCGGCGCGTGGGCCGGCTACCAGTGGGGGCCGTGGATCGGGGTGCTGTTCGGCATCCTCGGCGGCGCGCTCGGCGGGCTGCTGCACGCCGTCGCGACCGTCACGTTCGGCGTCGACCACATCGTGTCCGGCGTCGCGATCAACATCCTGGGGCTCGGCCTCACCCAGTTCCTCGCCGGGCTGATCTTCAACACCGGGCACGCCAAGGACCTCGGCGGTGGGCCCCGGCAGTCGCCGCCCCTCGACCCGATCAAGACGCTGACGCTGCCGGTGCTGTCCGGCGGCAAGATCGGGGGCTGGGAGAGCCCCGACTGGCTGGGGTCGCTGGAGAGCCACCACTGGTTCCTGGTGTCGGACATCGCGGGCATCCTTCGGGGGGTGACGAACGGGCTGTCCTTGCTCACTCTGGTCTGCCTGCTGCTGATCCCGCTGACTTTCCTGATCCTGTGGAAAACTCCGTTCGGGCTGCGGATCCGGTCCTGCGGCGAGGACCCGTACGCCGCCGAGTCCCTCGGCGTGCACGTGTACCGGATGAAGTACGCGGCCGTCATGATCTCGGGCGGGTTCTCCGGCCTCGCCGGCGCGTTCCTCGTCACCGTCGCCGCGTCCCTGTACCAGGACGGGCAGACCGGCGGGCGCGGCTACATCGGCCTCGCGTCCATGATCTTCGGCAACTGGCGGCCGGGCGGTCTCGCCGCCGGGTCGCTGCTGTTCGGCTACACCGACGCGATGAACGTGCGGGGCGGCGGGCAGTCCGTGCACGCGCTGCTGCTGTTCGTCACGATCCTGCTGGTCGGCGTCGCGGTGTGGCAGGGCGTGCGGGCCAACCGGCTGCGCTCGCAGATCGTGACGGAGCTGGGGCGGCGCGAGGTCCGCGGCGCCTACGTCGGCGCGGTGCTGTCGCTGGTCGCGGCGGCGGGGCTGCTCGTCTGGTTCCTGCTCAGCGACGCCGTCCCCGGTGAGCTGGTGTCGTTCAGCCCGCACCTGACGACGCTGCTCGTCCTGGCGCTGGCCAGCCAGCGGCTGCGGATGCCCGCCGCCGACGGCCTGCGCTACCGCCGCGGCGAGGCCCGGTGACGGGCCGCTGGGGGATCATGGGCGCATGACCGACATCGACTGGCCCGCTCTGCGGAGCGCGGCGACAGAGGCGATGGCGCGCGCGTACGCGCCGTACTCCGGTTTCCCGGTGGGCGCGGCGGCTTTGGTGGACGACGGGCGCGTCATCACCGGCTGCAACGTCGAGAACGCCTCCTACGGGGTGGGGCTGTGCGCCGAATGCTCCCTGGTGTCGGCGCTGCACGGGCCCGGTAAGGCGTCTCAGCCCCGGCTCGTCGCGGTGGCGGTCGTCGACCGGCACGGCGACCCGCTGATGCCGTGCGGGCGCTGCAGGCAGCTGCTGTGGGAGCACGGCGGGGCGTCGATGCTGCTGGAGACCGTCCGCGGCGTCCTGCCCATGTCGGACGTCCTGCCCGACGCGTTCGGGCCCGACGACCTGATCGAACGAGCCTGATCGAACGAGCCTTACTGAACGAGCCTGACCGAATGAGCCTGACCGGGCGGGCCTGATCGAACGAGCCTGACCGGGCGAGCCGGGCCGGGTGGGTGAGCCTGGTTCGGTGAGTTCGGTCGAGTGACACTGAGGGGGATCCTGTGGACGCCATCGACGTCATCCGCAGCAAGCGTGACGGCGGAGCGCTGACCGACGAGCAGATCGACTGGGCGGTCGACGCCTACACGCGCGGCGCGATCGCCGAGGAGCAGATGGCGTCGCTGGCGATGGCGATCCTGCTGAACGGCATGTCGCGCGCCGAGGTCGCCCGCTGGACCGAGGCGATGATCCGGTCCGGCGAGCGGATGGACTGGTCGGCGCTGGACCGTCCCACCACCGACAAGCACTCCACCGGGGGTGTCGGCGACAAGATCACGTTGCCGCTGGCGCCGCTGGTCGCGGCGTGCGGCGCGGCCGTCCCGCAGCTGTCCGGCCGGGGCCTCGGACACACCGGCGGCACCCTGGACAAGCTGGAGTCCATCCCGGGGTGGCGGGCGTCGCTGTCGAACACCGAGATGCTGGACGTGCTGCGCGCCGCGGGCGCGGTGATCTGCGCCGCGGGCGGCGGCCTCGCCCCCGCCGACCGCAAGCTCTACGCGCTGCGGGACGTGACCGGGACCGTGGAGTCGATCCCGCTGATCGCGTCCTCGATCATGTCGAAGAAGATCGCCGAGGGCACCGGCGCGCTCGTCCTGGACGTCAAGGTCGGCTCCGGCGCGTTCATGAAGACGGCCGCGGACGCCCGCGAGCTGGCCGAGACGATGGTCGCGATCGGCACCGACCATGGCGTCCGGACGATCGCCCTGCTCACCGCGATGGACCGTCCCCTCGGCAACGCCGTGGGGAACGCCGTGGAGGTCGCCGAGTCGGTTGAGGTGCTGGCCGGGGGCGGTCCTTCGGACGTGGTGGAGCTGACGCTGACCCTGGCGCGCGAGATGCTCGCCGCCGCCGGCGTTTCCGGGAAGGACCCGGCGGACGCGCTGAAGGACGGCTCCGCCATGGACGTCTGGCGCCGGATGATCGCCGCTCAGGGCGGCGATCCGGACGCCGCGCTGCCGGCCGCGCGCGAGAACCATGTCGTCGCGGCGCCGTCGTCCGGCGTCCTCACCCGTCTCGACGCCTACGGTGTCGGGGTCGCCGCGTGGCGCCTCGGTGCCGGCCGCGCCCGCAAGGAGGACCCGGTGTCGTTCGCCGCCGGCGTCACCTGCCACGCGAAGCCCGGCGATGCGGTTACGGCCGGTCAGCCGCTGCTGACCCTGCACGCCGACGACGAGTCCCGTTTCCCGCGGGCGCTGGAGGCGCTGGAGGGCGCGGTCTCGGTCTCGACCTCGACCGAGGAGAACGGGGCGTCGGACCTGCACCCCCTGGTCATCGACCGGATCTCCTGACGGCTGTCTGGCGCCGTCCTCGTCTTGAGGACGGCGCCAGGATTTTTATCTAGTCATTGACAAGTTGGTTCGCCATGGCGGAATCTAGTCAGTGTCTAGTTTGTTGATGTGTGCTGGAGAGGATGACCATGACCCACAGCTTGAGCACCATCAGGAAGATGTGGCAGCTCCTGGAGCCGGTTCACGCCGTCCTGTACTACGCGCCCGAGGCGTTCGAGGAGGCGGCGGCCCTGGGGTACGCCGTCGACGAGCGCTGGCCGAGCTACTTTCCCAACCGTGCCGCGCCGCTGGGAGCGGTGGACGCGAAGACGGTGAGCGATCTCTTCTACAGCTTCAATCCGGACATGGTGGAGCGGTACATCGCCCCGGCCTGGCGGACGGCCACACCCGAGCAGGTCCTGACCGCTCGTCGTACCGCCATGGACGAAGTGCTGCGCCGGATCCTCGGTGAACGGATCGGCTCGCCTGAACTCGAGCGGGCCGCGCAGATGGCCCGTCGTGTGGCCGAGGCAGCCGATACGAGCGACCGTCCGATGGCCGCCGCCAATGCTGCGCTGCCATGGCCGGACGAGGTGCACATGGTGCTGTGGCAGGCCGCCACCATCCTGCGTGAGCACCGCGGGGACGGTCACATCGCGGCGCTCAGGTCCCACGACGTCGGCCCCGCCGAAGCGCTGGTCTCGCACGCGGCCGTGGGAGCCGCCCCCGAGGAGGTGTTCGCCAGCCGGCAATGGACCGACGAGCAATGGAACGCCGCCCGGGGCCGTCTGGCCGCCCGCGGTCTCATCGACGGAGACGGGCACGCGACGGAAGTTGGTGTCCGACTGCGTGCGTCGGTGGAGAAATGCACTGATGAACTCGCCGCCGGGCCGTGGGAACTGCTCACCGCCGATGAGGTGGATGAGTTGACGGATCTGCTGATGCCTCCAGTGCTCGACATCGTCGGTACTGGACTCCTGCCGATGCAGAGTACGCTCGGAATCGGTATGACGTACGAATATGACGACGTCGAGTCTGAGGCCGCTTCTTGATGAATGGTTGAAGGGGCGGTGGGGGCGGCGCTGCGTACGGGGCCGCACTTAAGGGGCAGACTCCGCCTGCCCCGCCTGGTCGCGCCGCCCCCACCGCCTCGCCCCCGCCCGCGTGCTCAACAATTGACCAAAGGCGGCAATTCGGGAACCGAACCCGGTGGATGAAGGGCGCAGGTATACCCAGCTATACCTATCCACAGAGCAACAGAGATGCACCCCCATTCCGAGTCGATCGACACCAAAATCCGCTATACTCTACGTATGCGTTCGGTCACAGTCGATCTCAATGCGGCGTCCACCACGCAATTGGTGAACGCCGCAACCGCGATCGCCACCGAACTCGCCCAGCGAGAAGCCCCGGAATCGGCGGCCGCGTGCCTGGAACTCACCGAGACCTTGGCCGCCGCCTGCGATATGCAGGAAAGTGCGCTGGCCGGTTTCATTCGCCGGGTGGACGCCACTGGGGAGCAGAAGCGGTGGGGGTTCCCGTCGACGCGGGCGTGGTTGCGGTCGCGGTTGGGGATGCGGGAGAACCGCACCACTGAACGCCTCATCCTCGCCCGGCAGCGGGATCGCCTGCCGCGGGTGGCTGAACGGTTGGCGGCCGGGAAGTTGTCGTATGGGTACGCGGCGACGGTCGCGCAGAGTGTGGCGCGACTGGAGGACACCGACTGCGCCGGGGCTGAGACCACGCTGCTGGGTTTCGTCGACCAAGGGTTCTCGGCGGCGAAGGTGGCGGTATTCGGCCGCCGCATCCGCGACGTCATTGCCGAACGCGACGGCACGGAGACCGGCCCCGGTGAAGACGTCAAGCGCGGGTACGCCAAGTCCTGGATCACCAGCACCGGGTCGCTGGACGGCGGCCGCTACATCAAGGGATGGCTGAACGCCGAGGACGCCGCGATCTGGGACGGGACTCTGGCTCCGCTGGTCAAGCCGGCTGGGCCGGATGACTGCCGCGACGTAGGCGAGCGGACGGCGGCTGCGTTGTCGAGTGTGCTGTCGGGCGGGCACAAGGCCACCAAGGTCACCGTCATCTGCGACCTGGACACCCTGACGGGCGGCAACGCTCCGGCCCGCCTCACCGACGGCACCCCGATCCCCGCCGCCCAAGCCCGCCGCATCGCCCTAGCAGCCGGAGTCTCACCCCTCCTCCTCGGACGCGGACACACCCCGCTGTACCTGGGCTACCGGGAACGGTTCGCCAGCGCCGCCCAACGCCAAGTACTGGAGACCCTGTATCCGACCTGCGCGGTACGGGAATGCGAGATCCCCGGGACGCTGTGCGAAGTCGACCACGTCAACGGCTGGGCCCTCGGACACTCACCCACCGACATTGATCAGCTCGCCCTCACCTGCGGATGGCACAACCGCTTCAAACACACCAGCCCGAACCAGATCGCCATCAGCAAAGATCCCGACGGGCGGTACGTCTACCGGCTTCTTCCACCCCGAGACAGAACGGCGCCCCGCGCGACCAGTCCACCCGGCTTCGGCTGGGCCGCCTGACGAGTTGGCATCCCTGCTGATTGTCGGCGGTGCGGTTTACGGTCGGGGCATGGACGAGTACGCGGTGCCGATCTTGCCCAGCCGGGACCTGGCGGAGACGCTGGAGTTCTATGGGCGCCTCGGGTTCGAGTCGCGGGGTGCGCCGCCGGAGCGGTACGGGTACGTGATCATTGGCCGGGGAAGTGTCGAGTTGCACTTCTGGCATGATCCCGAAGTTGATCCGCTGGCTACCGCGAGCAGTTGCTACGTGCACGTCCGCGATGCGGATGCCCTGTACCGCGCATGGTCCGACATCGGTGTGCCCACGGACAGGGAGACGGGCAGCCGCCTGGTGCCGCCGACGGACACCGATTACGGGTTGCGGGAGTTCGCCCTCGTCGACCGCAGCGGAAACCTCCTCCGGATTGGTGGTCCCATCTCCTGAGCGGTGGCGTCCGCTGCGGGTGACGGGGCCGTGCTTCCGCTGTCCGGAAGGGGTGTCTTGACCCTGGTCAGAGGGCGCGGAAGCGTGGGAAGTGACGATAAAAGGGGGGATCGTCATGATGGAGATCAAGAGCATTGAGAAGCCGGACGAGCGGCGCGACTTCCCCAGGGGGCACGTCGAGATCGTGGAGATGTCCGGGTTGGTGTTCGGCAAGGCGACGTTCGAGCCGGGCTGGCGCTGGACCGAGTCCGTCCGGGAGCTCGCGGGCACCGATCTTTGCGAGGTGCACCACAACGGCTACGTCGTCGACGGCCGGATGCGGATACGCACGAACGACGGCGCCGAGCAGGAAGTGGGGCCCGGTGACGTGTTCGTTGTGTCGCCTGGTCACGACGCGTGGGTCCTCGGGGACGAGCCCTGCATCGTGTTCGACTTCGCCGGCGGCATCGGCGACTACGCGAAGGCCCGGTAGACGTCCCGTGTTGGCGGGAGTTGCGAGGTGGAGAGGGGGTTACGGGCAGTAGATTCTAGAGATGGACGATCGGCCGACTCTTGAGGACATCCGGCGGGCGCCGAAGGTGCTGCTGCACGACCATCTCGACGGTGGGGTGCGGCCCGCGACCATCGTGGACCTGGCCCGGGACGGCGGGTACCGGGGATTGCCAACCACGGACCCGGAGAGTCTGCGGGCCTGGTTCGAGGAGGCGTCCAACTCCGGGTCGCTGGAGCGGTACCTGGAGACGTTCTCGCACACCGTCGGGGTGATGCAGTCGGTCGAGGCGCTCACGCGGGTGGCGTACGAGTGCGCCGAGGACCTGGCGGCCGACGGGGTCGTGTACGCGGAGGTGCGGTACGCGCCGGAGCAGCACCTCAGCGCGGGCCTGACGCTGGAGCAGGTCGTCGAGGCGGTGCTGGACGGGTTCGCGAAGGCCCGGGAGGACTTCGGGATCCGGGTCGGGACGCTGGTGACGGCGATGCGGCACCAGGCGCGGTCGATGGAGATCGCGGAGCTGGCCGTCCGGTACCGGGACCTCGGCGTGGTCGGCTTCGACATCGCCGGCGCGGAGGCGGGCTACCCGCCGACCCGGCATCTGGACGCGTTCGAGTACCTGCAGCGGGAGAACGCCCATTTCACCATCCATGCGGGTGAGGGGTTCGGGCTGCCGTCGATCTGGCAGGCGATCCAGTGGTGCGGGGCGGACCGGCTCGGGCACGGGGTGCGGATCATCGACGACATCGAGGCGGACGGCGACGAGCCGCGCCTGGGGCGGCTCGCCGGATACGTCCGGGACAAGCGGATCCCGCTGGAGATGTGCCCGACGTCGAACATCCAGACGGGCGCGGCGAAGTCGATCGAGGAGCATCCGATCGGGCTGCTGCGGCGGCTGAGCTTCCGGGTCACGGTGAACACCGACAACCGGCTGATGAGCGGGACGACGCTGTCGCAGGAGTTCGCGAAGCTGCGCGACGCGTTCGGGTACGGGTGGGACGACCTGCAGTGGTTCACGGTGAACGCGATGAAGTCGGCGTTCGTGCCGTTCAACGAGCGGCTGGAGCTGATCAACGGGGTGATCAAGCCCGGATTCGCCCAGCTCAAGTGGCGCGGCGCGCGTCCCCTGGCATGATCGGGCCATGACCATTCGCTCCACCGGCGGACGCATCGCCGCGTACGTCTGGCTGGTGTTCGCCGCCCTTAACATCCTCGACCTGGTGGTCGGGATCACCGGCGACGCCACCTACTCGCTGACCGCCTTCACGATCGCGGTGCTGCTGCTGCTCGGCTGCGGGATCGCCTACACGGTCGGGCTCCGTCCGGCGATCATCGGGGACGAGACGGCGGTGACGGTCCGCAACCCGCTGCGGGAGGCGCGGGCGCCGTGGGCGGCGGTCCGCGAGATCGAGGGGACGAACGCGGTCACGGTGCGGTTCGACGGGCCGGACGGGCAGGAGCTGCAGACGCGGGCGTGGGTGCACCAGACGTCGCCGCGCGCGCAGGCGAAGGCGGAGGCGCGGGCCCGCAAGGAGCCGGGCCGGGTGCCGGCGTCGGCGTTGAAGGGCCGGACGCCGGCGGCGTACGCGGCGCAGCAGCTGAACGAGATCCGCGAGCGGCAGCGGGCGAGGGCGCGGTCGGGCGCGCCGGGCAAGGCCGCCGAGGCGAAGGCGGAGCGGGCCGCCGCGACCGGGACGGTCACCTGGTCGGTCCCGGCCGTGGCGTCGCTGGCGGTGCCGGCCGTCGCGCTGGTCGCGCTGGTGATCACGGGCGCGGTGACCTGACGGGGTGACGGCGGCCCGCCCCGGTGCGAGGATCGGGGCGGCCGATCGTTGGGGAGGACCGCGCATGGCAGCCGTTCCGGAGTTCGACACCTCCGTCGCGCACCCCGCCCGGGTATACGACTATTGGCTCGGCGGCACCGAGCACTTCCCCGCCGATCGGGAGCTGGGGGACGCGATGATCCGCGCGATCCCGGCGCTGCCCGCGATGGCGCGCGCCAACCGGTCGTTCATGGAGCGGGTGACGCGGCACCTGGTGGAGTCGGGCGTCACGCAGTTCCTCGACATCGGGAGCGGGATCCCGACGTCGCCGAACCTGCACGAGATCGCGCGGCGGATCGACCCGTCCGTCCGCGTCGTCTACGTGGACAATGATCCGCTGGTCGCCGAGCACTCCCGGGCGCTGCTGGAGGACGTGCCGGGCGTCGCCTACCTGCACGGTGATCTCACCGAGCCGGAGGCGATCCTCGCCGACCCGCTGCTGGCCGGGACGCTCGACCTGACGCGTCCGGTCGCGTTGCTGGTCGTCGCGCTGCTGATGTACTTCCCGGCGGAGCGGCGGCCGGAGCGGTGGGTCGCGACGCTGCTGGACGCGCTGCCGACCGGCAGCCACCTCGCGATCTCGCATCCGACCGCCGACTTCGATCCGGAGGCCGTCGCGGCGGCCAACGCCGCGGCGAACGCGGCGGGGATCCCGCTGGTGTCCCGCACGCGCGCCGAGTTCGCCGCGCTGTTCGGCGGCGCGCCGCTGCTGGAGCCGGGCGCGGTGCCGCTCGCGACCTGGCGTCCCGACACCCCTCCGGCGGACCCGCACGAGGTCTACTACTACGCCGGATTGGCCCGGAAGAGCTGAGGCGCCCGGACGGTCAGGCGAGGCCGAGCGCGGCGGAGACGTCCGCGCGGAGGGCTTCGAGGTCGGCGGCGGCGCGTTCCCGGGCCGCCGCCACGTCGCCGTCCACCGGGTGGACCACCTCCAGGTAGCACTTCAGCTTCGGTTCGGTGCCGGACGGCCGGATGACGACGCGGGCGCCGCCGAGACGGAACCGCAGGCCGTCGGTCGGCGGGAGGCCGTCCGCGCCGGCGGACAGGTCGTCGAACGCCTCGACGGCGCGTCCGCCCAGCTCGGCGGGCGGGTCCGCGCGCAGCCGGGCCATCGCGCCGCCGATCAGCGACAGGTCGTCGACCCGCACCGACAGCTGGGATGTGGCGTGCAGCCCGTACCGGCGGGCCTGGTCGTCCAGCAGGTCGAGCAGGGTCCGGCCGGCGCGGCGCGCCTCGGCGGCGAGCGCGGCGACCGCGAGGGCCGCGCCGATGCCGTCCTTGTCGTCGACCAGGACGCCCCGGTCGTCGCCGACGCTGTAGCCGAGGGCCTCCTCGTAGCCGAACACGAGCCGGTCTCCGGGACCGCCCGCCTTCATGATCCACTTGAAGCCGGTCAGGGACTCGGCCGATCGGACGCCGTGCTCCCGCGCGATCGACGCCAGCAGCGACGACGACACGATCGTGGTCACGACCAGGCGGTCATCGCCGGAGGTGTGCCGCAGCACGTGCTCGGCGAGCAGGCCGCCGACCTCGTCGCCGGTCAGCGCCCGCCAGCCGTCCGGCGCGGGGACGGCGACGGCGCAGCGGTCCGCGTCCGGGTCGTTCGCGATCACCAGGTCGGCGTCCCGCTCGCGGGCGAGGGCGAGCGCCAGGTCCAGCGCGCCCGGCTCCTCCGGGTTCGGGAACGCGACGGTCGGGAAGTCGGGATCGGGGTCGGCCTGCTCGGGGACGACGGCCGGCGCCGCGAACCCGGCCCGCTCGAACGCCGCGAGGAGGACGTCGCGCCCGACGCCGTGCATCGGCGTGTAGGCGATCGAAATGTCGCGATCGTCGCCCAGCCGGAGGCTCGACACCGCGTCCAGATACAGCGCCGCGTCATGGTGGACGGTCCAGCCCGAGCCGAGCGGCAGCTCGTCCACCCGGCCGACCGCGTCGATCGCGGCGGAGATCTCCGCGTCCCGCGGCGGGACGATCTGCGCGCCGTCCGCCCAGTACACCTTGTAGCCGTTGTCGCGCGGCGGGTTGTGGCTGGCCGTGACCATGACACCCGCGACGACGTCGTCGAACGCCCGGGTGAAATGGGCCAGGACCGGCGTCGGCACCGGCTCGGCGAACACCTCGGCGCGCAGTCCGGCTCCCGTCAGCACCGCCGCCGTGTCCTGCGCGAACCGGTGCGACCCGTGCCGCGCGTCGAACCCGACGATCACTCGGCCGCCGCGCGGCAGGCACGCGGCGAGGCCCGCCGCCGCCCGCATCACCGTCACCCGGTTCATCCGGTTCGGTCCCGCGCCCAACTCGCCGCGCAGGCCCGCCGTGCCGAACTCCAGCCGGGCCCCGAACCGGTCCGCGAGGGCCCGGTCGTCGCCCGCGTCCAGGATCGCGCGCAGCTCGGTGCGAGTGGCGGGGTCCGGGTCCTGCGCCAGCCACTCCTCGGCGTATCCGCGAAGATCGCTCATGCTCAGAGCTTCGTCAGGACGGTGCCGAGCAGCTCGCCCATCCGGCCCGCCGCCGCGCGGCCCGCCGCCAGGACCTCCTCGTGGTCGAGGAGCTCGCCGGACAGGCCCGCCGCGATGTTGGTGACCAGCGAGATCCCGAGAACGTCCGCGCCGCCCTGCCGGGCCGCGATCGTCTCCAGCACCGTCGACATCCCGATCATGTCGGCGCCCAGCGTCCGCAGCATCCGGATCTCCGCCGGCGTCTCGTACGTCGGGCCCCGGAACGCGGCGTAGACGCCCTCGGACAGCGTCGGGTCGACCTCCTTCGCCAGCGCCCGCAGCTTCGCCGAGTACGCCTCGGTCATGTCCAGGAACGCCGGCCCCGTCAGCGGGTTCGCGCCCGACAGGTTCAGGTGGTCGGAGATCAGCACCGGGTCGCCGACCCGCTGGTGCTCGGGCCGCAGCCCGCCCGCCGCGTTCGTCAGGACGACGGTGCCGACGCCCGCCGCCAGCGCCGTCCGGACGCCGTGCACCACCGCGTCCACACCGTGCCCCTCGTAGAGGTGCGTCCGGCCGAGGAACACCAGCGCCCGGTGCCCGCCGACCTCCACGATCCGGACCTTCCCGGCGTGCCCCTCGACGGCGGGCGGCGCGAACCCCGGCAGCAGCGTGACCGGCAGCTCGTCGTCCGGCGCCCCGAGCGCGTCGGCAGCCGGGACCCAGCCCGACCCCATCACCAGGGCCACGTCGAAGGACTCGATGGAGGTGCGCTGCCGCAGCTCGTCCGCCGCGGCCCGCGCCAGGTCAAAAGCGTCGTTGCTCACATCGCCGACACTACCGCCGCCCTCGCCTCGCTCCGGGCGGTCAGTCGCCCAGGGACTTGCAGGGGCGGGTGCGGAGGGCCTTGACGTAGTCGTCGGGGGCGCCGGCGGCCTCGGCGGCGTCGGCCAGGAGACCGAGGTAGTGCGCGGACGGCAGGCCGCCCTCGTAGTCGTCGAGGACGTACAGCCAGCACAGCGCCTCGCCGTCCAGGGTCTGCACCCGGACGCGGATCTTGCGGTAGACGCCGAGCGCGGCGCCCTCCCAGCCGTCCAGCTCCTTCTCGTCGAAGGACGGGACGTCGTAGATCACCACGAAGACCTGCTCGAAGTCGTCCTCGACCACGGTCGCGAGGGCGCCGTCGAAGCCGTGGCCGCCGAAGGTCAGCCGCCAGCCGGTCAGCCAGCCGGTTCCGCGCATGGGGGAGTGCGGAGCCCGGCTCGCCATCTGCTCGGGGTCCATGTTGGAGGCGTACGCCGCGTACAGAGCCACGTTGGCCAAGGCTACGCCACCCGACGATCGCGGGGCGCCGGTCCTACCACCGGGCCGAGTAGGAAACAATGGGAGTCGTGACCCGCATTGTGATCATCGGAGGAGGCCCCGGCGGCTACGAGGCCGCTCTCGTCGCGGCGCAGCTCGGCGCGGACGTGACCGTCATCGAGCGGGACGGGCCGGGCGGCGCGTGCGTGCTCACCGACTGCGTGCCCTCCAAGACGCTCATCGCCACCTCGACCCGCATGGCGGTCATGTCGGAGTCGGCGGCCCTCGGGCTGCGCTTCAGCGGCGGCCCGGACGGCATCGTCGGCGGGCTCGAGGCCGACATGGCCAACGTGAACAAGCGGGTGAAGGATCTCGCGCGGGCGCAGTCGTTCGACGTGGCGGAGCGGCTCGCCTACGAGGAGGTCAAGATCGTCCGGGGCGAGGCGCGGCTGGTGGAGCCGCACGTCGTCGCGGTCGGGGAGCGGCGGATCCGGGCCGACATCGTGCTGCTCGCGACCGGCGCGACGCCGCGGGTGCTGCCGGGCGCCGAGCCGGACGGGGAGCGGATCCTCAACTGGCGGCAGCTGTACGACCTGCCGGCGCTGCCCGAGGAGCTGATCGTGGTCGGGTCCGGCGTCACCGGCGCCGAACTGGCCGGGGCGTACCTGTCGCTGGGCTCGAAGGTCACGCTGGTGTCGTCGCGGGACCGGATCCTGCCCACCGAGGACGCCGATGCGGCGTCGGTGCTGCAGGAGGTGTTCCTGCGGCGCGGGATGAAGGTGATGTCGCGGTCGCGGGCCGCGGGCGTGGAGCGGTCCGGGGACGGCGTGATCGTCACGCTGGAGGACGGGAGCAAGGTCGAGGGCTCGCACTGCCTGATGACGGTCGGGATGGTGCCGAACACCACGGGCATCGGCCTGGAGGAGATCGGCGTCAACTGCGACAAGCGCGGGTTCGTCGAGGTCGACAAGGTGTCCCGGACGTCGGTGCCGCACATCTACGCGTCGGGCGACTGCACCGGCATCCTGATGCTGGCGTCGGTGGCGGGGATGCAGGGCCGGATCGCGATGTGGCACGCGCTCGGCGAGGCCGTCCAGCCGCTGAAGCTCGGGTGGGTCTCGTCCAACATCTTCACCGACCCGGAGGTGGCGTCGGTCGGCGTGACGCAGCAGATGGTCGACTCCGGCGACGTCAACGCCCGGACGGTCATGCTGCCGCTGTTCACGAACGCCCGCGCGAAGATGCAGGGGTTCGAGGACGGCTTCGTGAAGCTGTTCTGCCGGCCGTCCACGGGGATCGTGCTGGGCGGCGTCATCGTGGCCCCGCGGGCGAGCGAGCTGATCCTGGGGGTGTCGATCGCGGTGCAGCAGCACCTGACGGTCGACCAGGTCGCGCACACGTTCGCGGTGTACCCGTCGCTGTCGGGCAGCATCACCGAGGCGTCCCGCCGCCTGATGTCCGAGCACGCGTATTAATGCGATCCCGGCCCAAGGGGCTCGCCTGGCGGCTCGCCCCTTGACCGTGCTCGGGCGAGCGCGAACTCGCTTCGCGAGCTTCCCGGTGAGGCTCGCCTTCGGCGTCGCCTCACCGGTCAGATAACGCGCTCGCGTGCGGGCTGGGCGCGGCGCCGGGTGTCAGCGGTCGTCGGGGGAGTTCAGGCCGTGCCGGTGCAGGCGGGATCTGCGGAGGTCGTCGGCGCTGATCACGACGGTGAGGGTGCTGGTGAGGAACGCCAGCAGCGCGACGGCGGCGCGCATCCACGCGGGGCCGGGCAGCAGCGCCAGCAGCAGGCAGACCGGCACGATCACGCACAGGTGCCGCAGCAGCAGCCGGGCCCGCCAGCCCGCGTCGGTGAGGTCGTGCCGGACCCAGTCGCGGTTGCGGGGCGGGAGCCGGAAGCCCAGCGCGTACCGGGCCCGGCCTAACGGGCCCGGGTCGCCTGGTAGGCGAGTCATGTTCTAGAAGCCGCCGAAGTCGTTGCCGCCCCAGTCGCCTCCGCCGCCTCCGCCGCCGAAGTCGCCGCTGCCGAAGTCCCAGCCGCCGCCGACATCGCCGCCGTCGCCGCCGAAACCGCCGTCTCCGCCGCCGCCGAAGCCGTCGCCGTAGTAGCCGCCGCCGCCCCAGCCGAAGCCGCCGCCCATCATCGAGCCGAGCGCGGTGCCGATCATCAGGCCGCTGAGCAGGTCGAACCCGCCGTAGCCGTAGTAGTAGCCGCCGGCGTAGGGGGCGTAGGCGGGGCCCGCGTCCCAGTACGGCCGCCGTGCGCCGCCGTAGGGCACCATCCGGACGTCCGGGTCGTGGCCCTGCAGGACGGCCCGGGCGTCGGCCGCGCAGGCCGGCACGGACCGCGCCACGCCGCCCGGGGGCGCCCACGTCACGTCCTGGACGGACGGCCCGTGCTGCGGGTTGAAGAAGCACGGCGCGCGCCGCTCGGGCGCGGGCTCGCCGGCCATCCGGGCGCGGGTCGCCGTCATGTAGTACCGGCCGTCCTCCAGCGCGGTCGTGACGGCCTGCATGTCCTGCGGCCTGGCGGCGCGTTCGGTCGCCGCCTTGGCCTTGTCGTAGGAGTTCATGGCGCGCTCGTAGTCGGCGCGGATCTCGGGGTCGAGGCCGCGGTCCATGACGTTGAGGTCGAGCCGCGCGATGTCCTCGCCGAGCAGGATGACGTCCTCCTCGACGCCCTGCTTGAGGTCGGCCATCCGCCGGGCGTCGCGCTCGCGGCGCCGCCTGCGGGCGACCAGGACCACGCTGACGATCGCCGCGGCGACCAGGATCAGCACGCCGATCACCACGTACCCGACGACCGCGCCGGACCGGTTGTTGTCGTCGACCTTGTTCTCGGCGAGGTTCCCGAACTGGACCAGCCGCTCCTTCAGCGGCGCGCCGTCGGTACGGGTGACGAGCCGGTTGATCTCGCCGGTGTCGAGCTTCTTGGAGATCGCGCCCATCCGGCTGCCGTCCGCGGTGATCGCCACGTACGTCTCGCCCTTGCCGACGCGGTTTCCGACGGCCTTGAGCATCTGCCCGACCTGCGTGCCGCTGACGTCGTTGCGGACGACCACGGCGCGGATGTCGGCGTCGTGGTCCCCGCCGAGCGCGGAGGTGATCTGCCGCTGGTCCGCCGCCGACAGGTTCGCGTCGGAGTCGGTCGTCACGTACAGGCGCGAGCTCAGCAGGCCCTTGGCGATCTGCCCGACGGTGTCAGCGGGCAGGGCCGGAGCCGCCGGTGCCGCGGCCGCCTGCGCGGGGACGGTGTGGGAGGTCGCGGCCAGGCCGGGCGCGGCCAGGCCCGCCAGCAGCGCCACGGCGAGGATCATCGCCGGGACCGCGGCGCGGAGCACCGGCCGGATGGTACGGATCGCGGAACTCATGGTTACCAGTCTGCCCCCTCACCCGTGCCGACGACCGGGGCCGCATACGCGTTCCGTAAAAACCACCTTTAGTGACAAACACGACACCCCCGTCCGGACGTGCCGGACGGGGGTGCCAGACGGGACTGCGTGAGTGAGCCGTGCGGTCAGTCCTTGATCTCGCAGATGACGGCGCCGGACGAGACGGTCTGGCCGACCTCGGCGGTCAGGCCGGTGATCGTGCCGGCCTTGTGCGCGGTGAGCGGCTGCTCCATCTTCATCGCCTCCAGGACGACGATGGTGTCGCCCTCCGCGACGGTCGCGCCGTCCTCCACCAGGGCCTTGACGATCGTGCCCTGCATCGGGCTGACCAGGGAGTCGCCGGACGCCTGGGCGCCGCCGCCCTTCTTGCCGCCGCGCCGCTTGCCCGGCGCCGCCGCGCCGCCCGCGGGGGCCGCGGACGCGCCCAGCCCGGCGGGCAGCACGACCTCGACGCGCTTGCCGCCGACCTCCACGGTGACGCGCTCGCGCTCGCCCGCCCCGGCCTCCTCGCCGGCTGCGGCGGGGTCGAACGGCTCGATCGTGTTGTCGAACTCGGTCTCGATCCACCGGGTGTGCACGCTGAACGGCGTGTCCTCGTCGGCGGGGACGAACGCCGGGTCGTCCAGGACCGTCCGGTGGAAGGGCAGCACGGTCGGCATGCCCCCGACCACGAACTCGTCCAGCGCCCGCCTGGCCCGTTCCGCGGCCTGCTTGCGGGTCGCGCCGGTGACGATCAGCTTGGCGATCAGCGAGTCGAACGCCTGCGGGACGGTCTGCCCGGCGACGTACCCCGAGTCCAGCCGGACGCCGGGGCCGTGCGGCGGGTCGAACGCGGTCAGCGTGCCGACGGCGGGCAGGAAGCCGCGCCCCGCGTCCTCGGCGTTCAGCCGGAACTCGAACGAGTGGCCGCGCAGCGCGGGGTCGTCGTAGCCGATCTCCTCGCCCTCGGCGATCCGGAACATCTCCCGGACCAGGTCGACGCCCGCGACCTCCTCGGTCACCGGGTGCTCGACCTGCAGCCGGGTGTTGACCTCCAGGAAGGAGATCGTCCCGTCCTGGCCGACGAGGAACTCGCACGTCCCGGCGCCGACGTAGCCGGCCTCCTTCAGGATCGCCTTGGACGAGGTGTACAGCAGCTCGACCTGCTCGTCCGACAGGTAGGGCGCGGGGGCCTCCTCGACGAGCTTCTGGTGGCGGCGCTGGAGCGAGCAGTCACGGGTGGACACCACCACCACGTTGCCGTGCTTGTCGGCCAGGCACTGGGTCTCGACGTGCCGCGGCTTGTCCAGGTACCGCTCGACGAAGCACTCGCCGCGGCCGAACGCGCCGACCGCCTCGCGGACCGCCGACTCGTACAACTCGGCGACCTCGCCGAGATCGCGGGCGACCTTCAGGCCGCGGCCGCCGCCGCCGAACGCCGCCTTGATCGCGATCGGCAGGCCGTGCTCCTCGGCGAACGCGACGACCTCGTCCGCGCCCGACACCGGGTCCTTGGTGCCGGCGACCAGCGGCGCGCCGACCTTCTGCGCGATGTGCCGGGCCTGCACCTTGTCGCCGAGCGCGGTGATCGCGGCGGGCGGCGGACCGATCCAGGTCAGCCCCGCGTTCTCGACGGCCGCGGCGAAGTCGGCGTTCTCGGACAGGAACCCGTAGCCGGGGTGCACGGCGTCCGCGCCGGCCTCGGCCGCGACCTTCAGCAGCTTGCCGATGTCCAGGTAGCTGTCGGCGGCGGTCTGGCCGCCCAGGGCGTACGCCTCGTCGGCGACCCGTACGTGCAGCGCCTCCAGATCGGGTTCGGCGTACACCGCCACACTGGCCAGCCCCGCATCGCGACAGGCACGGGCTATACGAACCGCGATCTCACCGCGGTTGGCGATCAGGACCTTGCGCACGTGGGTCTCCTCCCTAAACCTCGCACGCAGTCTAGATAACCGCCGTTCGAGGTTTTCGTAAGCCCCTCCTTATTGCACCGGGATGCCAACTTTCAGGGGGTTGCCGCTCAGTGGGACCGCTCGCCGGGCCCCTGCCCCGCAGGGCCTCGGACATGCGGAAGGCCCGCGCCTCGGGGAGGCGCGGGCCTGCGCTGCCGGACGCCGCCCGGGGCCGCGCGGGGCGCGGTGGCGGCCCGCCGGGCGCGTCTCGGAGGTCTCAGCTCCGGCGGTAGCGGCGGTTGAACTTCTCGACCGCTCCCGTGGCGTCCAGGACCTGCCGGCGGCCCGTGTAGAACGGGTGGCTCGCGGACGACACGTCGACGTCGACCAGCGGGTAGGTGCGGCCGTCCCGCCACTCGATCGTCCGGTCCGTCTCGGCCGTCGACCGGGTCAGGAAGGCGTAGTCCGCACCGCGGTCGCGGAAGACGACCGGACGGTACTGCGGGTGGATCCTGTTCCTCATCGTTCCCTCCCTGGTTCTCGGCTGTTCACCCCTGCCAACAGGGCGGGAACGGTTTTCATTCCCTCCCCCTCCGGCGCCTTGCCCAGGGCCCGGCGGGCCGGTGTATCTTCGCCACTGGTCAGCCTCAGCAGCGCGCGGCAACGCATGGGAAGGGGCCGGATGGCTCGCCACTGGACCCGGGCCGGTCTCGCGGCGGTCATGGCCTGCTGCCTGGCGGCGCCCTCGTCGGCCGCGCGCCACGCCTCGCCCGTCCTGGACGCCGACACCACCCGGCAGCTCACCGTCGCCGCGAACACCCTGCTGCAGCACCGTTCCGAGGCGCTCGTCGAGAAGCGCGGCCACCGGCACCCCGAGACTCCCGCCGAGGTGCTCGGCGTCCGGATCTCCCCGCGGGTCGCGCGCGTCCAGGAGCGGGCCGTCCACGAGCTGGAGAATCGCAACCGCGCCCCGGTGGCGGGAGGCCCCGCCTACACCGGCGCCCGCACCCGCCTGGACGCCCGGAAGGCCGTCCGCACCGGCGACCGGATCGCGCTGGAGGCCGTTGAGCACACCGTCGTCCGGTACGGGAGCGGCAAGGTCACCCAGTCGGTCCGGCGCCGGTTCGAGTTCAAGGAGCGCGGCGAGCAGCTCGTCCTGGTCGGCGAGCGCGTCCTCGACCCCGGGACGCACCCGGTGAACGACCCGGCGCCCGGCTCCCGCTGACCGCTCCCTTTCCGACATTGCGGGGCGTTCTTCTGGAATGCCGGGGTCGCGACGGCTCTGAAATGTCCTTGACGGCCAGTCATTATTTGCGTCACGGCATGACGGAGCGTCGCCGTGCCGGGCGGGCCGGGGACGCCAAACCTCCACCTGGCAGGGGGCGGCTGGCCACATCCGGCCACTCCTGGATGGCGGGATTATGGGCGTATCGGGGCCCGATACCGGGTCCGCCGCTGGATTCGAGTGATCGGAGAGGCGTAGGCTGTCGCCATTCTTTCGCAGTGCGGCAGGACCGGAAAACGTTCCAGTGAAGTCCCGCCCGCCCCCCGGCGGACGGTGCGACCGGCGACGGAGGGTCGAAGCGATGAGCGGTGACAAGCGCGGCGCCAACCTCGGCGAGCTGGAGGAGCTGTCCCGGATCTTCAGCAAGCACTCGAAGAACCTGGACGCCCTGATCAGGGACCTCAACGGCCGGACGGTCAGCAGCAGCGCCGCCTGGTGGGGCCCCGGCGCCGACCGGTTCCGCGGCGCGTGGGCCGAGGCCAAGACCGCCTTCGACAAGATGGCGCTCGCGCTGGAGCAGGGCAGCCAGGACATCCGCAGGTCGCAGCAGAACATCGAGGCCGCCACGCGCTGACGCCTCGCACGGACCGCGGGTCCCGGCCCATCCCCCCGAGGCCGGGACCCGCATCACCGTCCCGCACCGGCGCCCACCGCCGGACCGCGCGGACGGTCACGCATATCAGGGGGTGTTCGCCCGGCTCCGCGTCATTCGCTGGTGACCGGGGGCGGTAGCGCCACCTGGATCTGGGTCGTGGTGCCGGCGGCGACGAAGAGCCCGCGGCCGGTCGGGCCCGCGAGCGGGGCGTTGCGGGGCAGCCGCAGCCCGAACAGCTCGCCATCGTCGGGGGACTCGACGGACAGCAGGACGCCCGAGCGGGACCGGCGCGCGTCGGCGAGGAAGCCCCGGTAGCCGCGGCCGAGGTCGGCGGTGGTGCCGCCGACCACGACGGCGTGCTCGCCGTCGCGTGCGGTCCGCAGCACGCCCGCGAGGGCGTCGTCCATGTCGGTCTCGTCGAGGAGTTCGGCGTCGTCGACCACGACGGCGTAGCGGTGCTCGTCGCCGATCGCGCGTTCCAGGTCGTCGGGGTCCGCGTCGGAGGTGAGCACGCCGAGGACGCCCGGGCGGCCGGACAGCAGGCGGAGCGGCGAGCGGCGCGGCGTGACCAGCACCACGGGGACCAGGCCGCCGCCGACGGCCGGGTCGAGCAGCGAGTGGACGATGGTGCGCAGCGTGGTGGAGCGGCCGGAGCGGGGCGGGCCGGCGACGGTGAAGCCGGGGCCCTCGTTGAGCAGGTCGGCGCCGACGGGGACGAGGGTGTCGCCGCCGACGCCGACGAGGGCCCACAGCGCGGACGGGGCGAGGAACGCCTCGTCCAGGGTCATCGCCTCGCGGTAGGTGACGCGGACGGGCAGCTCGTCGACGTGCAGGGGGCGCTGGCGGCGGGGGAGGCGGCCGTAGCGGGCGACGCAGGTGCGGGCGATCTCCTGGAGGGCGGCGACCTGCGACGTGCCGGACGGGTCGTCGGCGAGCAGCCCGATCTGGGACTCGCGCGGCGCGGCGCCGGGCGGGGCCGGTTCGAGGGCGCGGCCGGGCGGCATCGCGGCGGGGACCTGCTTGTCCTGCAGCCCGGCGTAGCCGTAGTCGTTGGGGTCGGCCATCCGCAGGACGAGGCGGCGGTCGAAGACGGTGGAGATCTGCCCGCCGAGGCCGGTGCGGTCGCCGGTGAAGACGGCGCGCAGGCCGACGGCGGCGCCCTCGCGCAGCAGGCGGAGGGCCTGCTCGACGAGGCGGCCGTAGTCGTAGTGCTCGAACGCGCCGAGGAACCCCTCCCAGCGGTCGAGGAGCAGGACCATCCAGGGGAGCCGGTCGGTGGCGGCGACGGCGGCGCGCTGCTCGGCGAGGGAGGCGAACCCGGCCTCGGCGAGGAGCTGCTGGCGGCGGGCGACCTCGGCGGACAGCGCGGTGAGGAGGCGTTCGCAGCGGTCGAGCTGGTCGCGGGTGACGACGGCGCCGCAGTGCGGCAGCGAGATCAGCGGGAGCAGCGCGTTCGCGCCGCAGTCGATGGCGTACAGGTGGGCGTCGTAGGGGGAGCAGGCGCCGGCGAGGGACCCGGCGATGGTGCGCAGCGCGGTGGAGCGCCCCGACGTCGCCGACCCGGCGATGTACAGGTGGCCGCCGGACGCCAGGTCGAGGACGAGCGGCTCGCGCGACTGGACGGCGGGCAGGTCGGTGATCCCGAACGGGACGGCGGGCACGTCCACGACGGAGCCGCCGGCGGCGACGCGCGGCGTCAGCCGGACCTGGTCGGGCAGCGGGGAGAGCCACGGCGACGGCTGCCGGGCGATCCCGGCGCGGCGGGCGGCCTCGTCGACGGCCTGGACGAGGACGGCGAGGTCGGTGACCGGCGTGTCGCCGTCCCCGCCGGCCGGTTCGCCGGGCGCGGGCAGCGGGTGGCCGAGGCCCTGCCAGGGCAGCGGCAGGACGCTGGTGTGCCGGCCGGCGGGCCCGGCGCGGCGCCCGCCGATGCGGGCGGACTGGACGGCATGCGGCGCCGCCGCGCCCGACCGGACGTAGCAGCGGCCCGGCGTGGTCTTGGCGATGCGGGCGGCCTCCGGCCCCTCGATGACGTCGGTGGACTCGTCGGGGTCGGTGACGCGCAGCGCGATCCGCAGGTTGGTGTTGGCGCGGATGTCGGCGGTGACGACGCCGGCGGGCCGCTGGGTGGCGAGGATCAGGTGGACGCCGAGGGACCGTCCGCGGCGGCCGATGTCGACGAGGCCGGCGACGAAGTCGGGCAGTTCGGTGACCATCGCGGCGAACTCGTCGATGACGAGGACGAGCCGGGGCAGCGACCGGGTCCGGTCGTTGTAGTCGTCGATGTCCTTCGCGCCCGCGTGCAGCAGGATCTCCTCGCGGCGGCGCAGTTCGGCGGCGAGGGATTCGAGGGCGCGTTCGGTGGCGTGCCCGTCGAGGTCGGTGACCATGCCGACGGTGTGCGGGAGGCGCGCGCAGTCCTTGAACGCGGCGCCGCCCTTGTAGTCGATGAGGACGAACGTCATCTCGTCGGGCCGGTTCGCCACGGCCAGGGACGCGATGAGCGTCTGCAGCAGTTCGGACTTGCCGGCGCCTGTGGTCCCCGCGATGAGGCCGTGCGGGCCGTCCGCGCGGAGGTCGATCTCGTACGGCTGCCCGGGGCGTCCGGGACGCTCGCCGGAGCCCACGCCGATGGGGACGCGCGTACAGCGGCCACCGGTACGCGACCAGGACTGGAGGATGTGCTCGGCGGTGGGCTCGGCCATGTCGAGCAGGTCCAGAAGGCGGACGTTCGACGGGATGGTCTCCTGGGCGTCCTCGCGGGACACGTCCCGTACGGGGGCCAGCGCGCGCGCCACGCGGTCGGTCCAGGCGGAGGAGACCTGGTCGGCGAGCACCGGGCCGACGGCGTCGAGCCCCTGGCCACGGAGCCGGAGATGCGACGGGTCCTGCGGGTCCCATGCGGCGATGGCGTTGCACTCCTCGGGGAGGAGCCGTTCCTCGTCGTCCACGCAGATGGCGTGGATGCCGTACTCGGCGCCGCGTGACAGCAGCATCGGCATACCGGGGATGCGGCGCAGTGCGCGCGCGCCGTCGAGTACCAGGAGGATGTTGTAGGGAACGGCGTCGGCGGGTTTGTCCTGTCCGAAGAACGCGGATTCGGCCTGTGCGGCGCGGCGGCGTTCCGTGACGCGGATCGCGAGTTCGGTGACGCGGTGCGCGGCGGACTCGGGGTCGGCGCCGACGAGCGCCACGCATTCCTCGCCCTCGCGCGGCGTGCAGTGCGGCAGCCACCGCACCCAGTTCCACTCGTCGCCGGCGTGCTGGTCGGCGGACAGCACGATGATCGCGAGGTCGCGCGGGCTGTGCAGGACGGCGGCCTGCGCGACGAGCCAGCGGGCGAGCGCGCGGGACGCGGCGCGCGGCCCGGTCAGGCCGATCACGCCGAGGTCGCCGAGCGGCAGCGCGACCGGCACCGAGCGGGCGGCGGGCACCGGGAAGCCGCCCGTCTCGTCCCCGACCGGCTCGATGCGGGCGGGCAGGTCGGCTAGGCCGAGCCGCAGGTGCAGCGCGTCGGGGTCGTCGCGGCGGCGCTCCCACAGGCGGCGGCGCGGGCCGGTCGCGGTGAGGAGCACCTCGGCGGGGTCGGGGTGCAGGGCGCGGCGTTCGGCCTCGTCCTCGCGGCGCAGCCCGTCGAGTTCGCCGTCGAACTCGCCGGCCTTGCGCTGGTACTCCTTCAGCGCCTTCTTGTAGGACTTGCGGCCGTGCATCCGGTCGCCGGCCCATTCGCCGACCGTCATCAGCGGCCAGGCCAGCGCGAACAGCGCCCACCACCACTGGTGCAGCCCGAACGCCATGGCCAGCCCGAACGCCGCGAACAGGATCGCGCCGAACAGCCGGAGCCGCTCGCGCGGGTTGCGCTCGGGCCGCTTCGGCACCTCCAGGGTCCGGACGCGGTGCGCCGGGGCGAGCCGGGGCGGCCGGTTGAACGCCAAGCCGCCCTCCGGCAGCGGCTCCAGGTGGGTGTCGGGCGCGGCGCTCGGCGCGAGGGTCAGCACGCTCGCGCCGACCGACAGCATCCCGCCCATCGGCCAGACGGTCCCGGCGGTGAGCGGCTCGCCGTCCAGCGCGGCGGCGCCCTGCATCGTCATCGCGGACGCCTCGACCCGCACGGCGTCGCGGCCGACCGTGATCCGCAGCGACCGGGCCGGGACGGACGGGTCGGCGAGGACGACGTCGACGTCGTCGCCGGAGCCGATCGTGCCGACCCCGAGGCCGAGCCGGTGCACGGGTCCGGCGGCGGGCCCGCCGACGACCCGGACCTCGACCAGGCCGGCCGGCTCGGCGAGCACGGTCGCGGCGGCGGCGCCCCGCTCGACCGCGACGACCGCGCCGTCGCGCAGCTCCTTGGCGGCGAGGGCCTGCGGGTCGAGCATCCGGCCGTCCATCCACAGCGCCATGCGCTCGGCGGACGACCCGCCGGAGGCGGGCCGCGGCGCGCGCGGGCCCCCGGTGAGCAGCGCCTCCTTGGAGAAGCGCGGAGCGGGGACCCCGCCGGCCGTCGCCGGCGCGTCGAGGGCGGCGGCCAGCGACCGCGCGACCCCGGCGACGGTGATTCCGGAGTCCATCGTGATCACGACGTCGCGTGGTCCGCCGCCGGTCAGCGCCGTGAACGAGATCCGCATCCGAGCCCTCCATCGCGCGCCGCCCGCAATGCCGGCGCTGCCAGTCCGGGCCAGCTTAATTACCGGGCCCGTCACTTTCCGGCGAAGCGGGCCCGGGGCCTCACCGCGCGTCCGCCCGGGATTCGCGGGACGCGGCGACGATGGTCCTCAGGGCGTCGTCCATGGGGGTCGGCGCCATTCCGAAGGCGGTCTCGAAGGCGGAGGAGTCCAGGATGTACGGCTTGTCGAACTGGTACCTGGTCTCCCGCAGTTCCCGGACCATCGGGTTGGCGAGGCCGAGCGCGTTGAAGATCGGGCGCGGCACCTCGTAGACGCGCGGTGCGGGCGCGTCCGCGATCCGGCACAGCCGCTCGCCGACCTCGATCGTCGAGACGGCGGGGCCGGTCGGGATGTGCCAGGCCCGGCCGTAGGCGCGCTCGTCCGTCCCGGCGATGGCGAGGGCCTGGGCGACGTCCGGCAGGTACGTCCAGGCGTGCGGGACCGACGGGTCGCTGAAGTAGGCGACGCGCTTGCCCGCCAGCAGCGGCCTCACGAACCGCGTCTCGCCGATGTACGCCTGGTCGGTGCTGCGCGGGCCGTAGTAGTCGGAGCCGCGCAGCTCGGTGGCGCGGATGCGGCCGGCCTCGTGCGCGGCGAGCATGTCGTGCCACATCTTCGCCCGGACCCGGCCCTTGACGCCGGTCGCCGCCATCGGGGCGTCCTCGGTCATCGGGCCGTCCACCGGCCCGTACCCGTAGAGGCAGCCGAGGGTGACCAGGGCCGCGCCGGTGTCCTCGGCGGCGCCGAGGAAGGACGCGGCCATCGGCGGCCAGTCCTGCACCCAGCGGTGGTACCGCGGGTTGACGCAGTTGTAGATCGTGTCGGCGCCCTTGGCGGCGGCGGTCAGCCGGGCCCGGTCGGCGACGTCGGCGGCGATCCGCTCGACGCCCTCCGGCCCGGACCCGGACCGCGTCACGACGGTGACGTCGTGGCCCATCCCGGCGAGCCGCTCGGCGAGGTGCGAGCCGACCTGGCCGGCTCCGACGATCACGTGCTTGCCCATCTCGGTCTCCCTGGTGCCCGGGAGCGCCGTGGTCCGGCGCTCTGCGACGAGAGCAATGCTCTCTCTTGTGAGCACTGTTCGTCAAGAGCAGTGCTCTCGTTTTGTTCTGGTGCTCTGCTAGCCTCGTCGCATGAGCGGACGGACGGCACGGGAACGGGTGCGCGCGGAGCTGGTCCGGGAGATCACCGGCATCGCGCGCGAGCAGCTGGCGACCGCGGGCGCGGCGGGGCTGTCGCTGCGCGCGGTCGCCCGCGAGATGGGCATGGTCTCCTCGGCGATCTACCGCTACTTCCCCAGCCGGGACGACCTGCTGACCGCGCTGATCATCGACGGCTACAACGCGGTGGGCGAGGCCGTGGAGCGCGCCGAGGAGACCGCGCGCAAGGAGGGGGAGCCCTTCGCCGGGAGGTGGCTCGCGGTGTGCCGGGCCGTCCGCGAATGGGCGCTCGCGCACCCGCACGAGTACGCGCTGCTGTACGGATCACCCGTGCCCGGCTACGAGGCGCCCCAGGACACCGTCCCCGCCGCCCTGCGCGACACGGTCGTCTTCGTGCGGATCGTCGAGGAGGCGCACGCCGCCGACGCGCTCGACCCCGCCGGCCCGTGCCCGCCCGCGCCGCCGCTCCTGGCCGGGGACCTGGCGCGGGCCCGGGCCGCGCTCCCCGTGAACGCGCCGGAGGACGTGATCGCGCGCGCCTTCACCGCGTGGGCCGGTTTGTACGGGACGGTCAGCTTCGAATTGTTCGGGCAATTCACCAACGTGATCGAGGAACGAGCCGCCTACTTCGACCACAGCATGGCTCTGCTCGGCCGCCTCGTCGGCTTCCGGAACGCGCCATAGCGGCGACGCGGATGCGGTAGTGACAGATGTGACTCGTGGTAAGTACCGAAGTGACCGGTGAATTCGCAGGTCACCACGGTAGTGACGGAGAACGGCCCGCTTACCCTCACCGAATCCATTGACGCGGCCTTGCCCGCACCGCAAGCATGGATCGCCCGGTGATGCGGAGACCTCCTGAGGCGAGGTCCGCAGGAGGGCGGGAAGGGGCACGTGCGCAGCGCGATGAAGGCTGATCGGCAGACCCTCGCCGGCGGCTCGTCCGGCGGCTCCTCCGGCCCCGGCGCGGGCGGCGGTCCCGGGCGCTCCGGGCTCGGCACGTCCGGCGGGCAGCGGCTGCCCGTCTCCCCGCGCGAGCGCAAGCCGGCGCTGGCCGCCCTGGCGGTGCTGCTGATCCTCGGCGGCGCGCTCGCCAGCGCCTACCTGGTGATGGCGAGCGGGCAGCGGGTGTCGGCGATCCGGATCGCGCAGCCGGTCGCGGCCGGGCAGCGGATCCCGCAGAGCGCCCTGGAAGAGGTGCAGATCGGCGACACCGGCGTCCAGTTCGTCAACTGGTCCGAGCGGCTGAACGTGTCCCGCTACTACGCGTCCGTCCCGCTGGTGAAGGGCGCGCTGCTGACCAACGGCATGATCGGCCGGACCGACGAGGCGGCGAAGGGCCGGCTCGTCGTCGGCCTCGCGCTCAAGCCGGGCCAGCTGCCGTCCGGCGGCGTCGAGAGCGGCAAGAAGGTGACGCTCTACGCGGTCGGCAACGGCGGCGGGGGCGGGCCGCGCGCCGGGACGGTGCTCGCCGCCGACGCCATCGTGGTCAACGTCGGGGGCGGCGGCAGCGGCCGGCTGCGCTCCGACCAGACGAACGTCGACGTCGCGGTCGCGCCCGGCGACGCCGCGCAGGTGACGGAGGCCGCGTCCGCCGGGACGGTCGCGATCGCGCTGATCCCCGGCGGGACGAAGGTGGCCGGGCAGCCGTCCGCCGCGCCCTCCGGCGGCGCGCAGCCGCCCGCCGAGCCCGGCGGCGACGGCGCGGGCGCCGGGACGGGCACGGGCACGCCGGGCGCCGGCAACGGCACCCCGGGCACGGGCGGGAACTGACCGTGGCACTGATCGCGCTCGCGGCCGACAAGGGGGCGCCGGGCGTCACGACGGCGGCCGTGGCCCTCGGCGCGGTGTGGCCGCGCCCGGTGCTGGTCGCCGAGTGCGACCAGGGGGGCGGCGACCTGGTGTACCGGCTGCCCGCCGCGGCCCCCGGCGGCGGCGAGCGCGACGGCGGCATGCTGAACCCCGCGCGCGGGCTGCTCAGCCTCGCCGCGACCGCCCGCCGCGGGCTGCGCCCCGACCAGGTCGCCGAGCACTGCCAGCGCCTCGTCGGCGGCCTCGACGTCCTCGTCGGGACCACCAACGCCGAGCAGGCGCAGGCCATGACGTGGCTGTGGGGGCCGCTCGGCCGCGCGTTCGCCGGCCTCGCCCCGGTCGACGTGATCGCCGACTGCGGGCGGCTCGGCGCCGGCACCCCGCAGATCGGCCTGCTGCGCGAGGCCGACCTGGTCGTCCTGCTCACCCGGGCGACCCTCGAACAGGTCGCGCACCTGCGCGAGCGCGTCGCGGCGCTGAGCGCGGAGCTGCGCGGCGGGCCGCCGATCGGGGTGCTGGTGCTCGCCGACCCGCGCGACTTCCGCGGTGCCCTCGCCGAGGTCGCCCGGATCGTCCGCGGCGCGCGCGGCCGGCAGGTCCCGGACCCGGCCGCGCCGGCCGGTCCGCCGCCGCCCGACGTGCGGGTGCTCGGCGGGCTCGCGCTCGACCCGAAGGGCGCCGACCTGCTGTCGGGCCGCTGGGGCGGCCGGCTGGACCGGTCGCTGCTGATCCGGTCGGCCCGCGAGGTCGCCGGCGACCTGACCGCGCGGCTCGACGCCGCGGCCACCGCGTCGCCCGGATACCCCGACTCCGCCCCGCCGCCCCCGCC
>NZ_BAAAMR010000090.1:0-39751 GCF_039529375.1 Actinomadura napierensis | reverse complement strand
CCTTACGCACCCGCCCACACCACACCCGACCATCACTACATGTCGCGCCACATACACATTTTGTTATGACCTCTTAGTCCTGTGGGTGGCGGGGGGACGTTCTTGGGTCGGTCAGCGGATCGTGAGGGCGGGTGTTCACGGCGCTGCGTAGGGCCGCGCGGGTGAGCAGGAGGGCGGGGCCGTCGGGTCCTTGCTGTCCCGCACCGCCGCCCCGGCCGCGTCCGCTAGGTATTGCGTTTCAGAGGTGGTGAGCGGCGTTGAGTGAGCAGGTCGGAGGGCGAATGAGGTGCCGGTGTTCGCATGTTCTCCATTTTGGCGGCTCGGCAATTACGAGTGAGGCCGGCAAGCCGATGGCTTAGCATTCATGTGGGGGGGACGAACGCATGGAGGTGCCTGTATTGTCCCGCCCGGATTTGCGGTTTTTGTTCCGCACCAACAGCCGGACGCTCGTCGCGGCGGATGTGTTCACGAATCGGGCTGACGAGTGGGCGGCCGTGGCACAGAGCCTTGCGCGGGTGGTCGCCGCTCACCGGGATGAGACCTTCGACGTTGAGGACATGCAACAGCCTCGGCGAAATGTGCTGGTCTTCTATGGTGTCGGGGGAATCGGCAAGTCAACGCTCTCCCGGCAGATCACCGCTCATCTGACGGACCCGGAGGCCGGCCCGGAGCATTGGCCACGGGTGGACGCCGACCTCGGCAGGGTCGTCCCGGTGAGAATCGATCTATCCCGGCAGAACGCGGTCGGAATCGAGACGGTGATGCTCGCCGTCCGGCTGGCGCTGGCGGAGCTGGGGAGGCCGATGGCCGCCTTCGACCTGGCTTTCCTGCGTTATTGGGAGCAGTGCCACCCCGGAGACCCCCTTGAGGACCACCTTCGGCGCCATACTCTGCTCAACCGTTACGGCGGCGCGGGCCGGCTTCGGGCTCAGATGGAATCCGCTCTGGGGGATGTCGCGGCGGCGGTCGCGCTGCCGGGCACGGTCGGCGTGCTCGCCGGTCAGGGGCTGCGGGCGGTCGTGCGAGCGCTGCGGGAACGGCGGCGGGCCGCGCGGGCACTCGCCGGGTGTCGCCGCCTTCCGGATCTGCTGGAGAGCGAGCCGGACCAGGACACCCTGTCGTACTGCGCTCATCTGCTGGCGTGGGACCTGGCGCAGCTCCCGGAGGCGAAGACGGCCACGCCTTTGATACTGCTCGACACGTTCGAGGACGTCGGCGACCGGACGCACCGCGACTTCGAGCGGCTTGTCCAGCGCATGGTCTGGCTCATGCCGAACGCTCTGTTCGTGATCACGGGACGGAACCGGTTGCAATGGGACGACCCGGATCTAGAAGGGCAGCTCGACTGGACCGGCCCGGCGGCATGGCCGCAGCTCGTGCCGGGTGCGAACGAGGATCCATGCCAGCGCCGCGTCGGCTACCTGTCGCGGATCGACGCGGAGCATTACCTGCGCAGACGGCTCACTCTTGAAGACCGGCCGCTCATGGACGCATCGACACGCCGGACGCTCATCACCCATTCCGGCGGTCTGCCGCTCTACCTCGACATGGCGGTGATGCGGTTCCTGGACCTTCACGAGCGAACAGGGCAGGCTCCGGCCATGGACGAATTCGATCACGAGTTCCCGGCGCTGGTGGCGCGGATCTTCCGTGACCTGCCACCGGAGGAGAGGACGGTCCTTCGGTCGGTCAGCCTGCTCGACTCCTTCTCCGTCGAGCTGGCCACGGCGGCGGCCGGCCTGAGCCGGGACGCCGCCGCCGTCCGGCTGGTCGATCGTCCTTTCGTGGACGTCACTCCCGGCGCCCAGTGGCCGTATCGCCTGCACGAACTCGTCCGGTCGACGATCCGCGACACCGACACGACCGGTGACGACCGGTGGAGCGAGGAGGACTGGAGGCGGGCGGCGCAACGCGCTTTCGACGCACTCGGCCGGGACTTCGACCGGCATGGGCGGGGCCCCGGGCGCCAGGTCCTGCTCGGCTGCCTTCGCCAAGGACTGCGGCTCGCCCGTGCCTATGGACTGGAACTCGGTTGGCTGGGCGATGCCGCTCTGGCCTACGTCCGAGATTTCGTGTGGGAGCCGTTGGGAAGCGGCACTGGGGACGAGCTGGACAGCCCTGCCGCCGCGCTGAGTGAGACGCTCATTGCCGTGGCCGCGAGGCAACGCCGGCACCGCGCCCTCACCGCAGGACGGCTTCGGACGATCCTCGCGACGGGTCTGCTGCCGTCCGAACTCGAAGAGCTTCCGCGCTACTTCCTCGCCGAATGCGACCGGGAACTAGACGATCTCGGTGCATCGCTGGACGGCATGCGGGAGGTCGCCGCGCAGGGCGGTGCGCTTGCCTCCGATGCGGCCCGAGGGATCCTGCACCTGACACGCAGGCTCGGGCATTTCTCTGACGCGGTGGCGATGGCCGAGGACCTGGGCGCCGCTGGGAAGCGGGACCGTGTCATCGGCGAGATCCTCTGGTCTCAAGGGACGATCGCGAGGGCTTGCGCGTCCTTCGCCCGGGCCCGCGATCTCGCCCTGGACTCCGGTCTGGACGGTGAGGCCGGCCTGTGCCAGGCGTATCTCGCGTTCGCATCGGCCTTCCAGGATCGCGGCCGTTCGGTGGAGCAGATCGACCGGGCAGCGCACATGCTGGAAGGTGCGTACGCCCGGTTCGCCGAATTGCAACTCGGCAATGCCAGGCTGCTGCTGGACGCGGGGCGAGCGGACGACCTTACCGACCGCGCAGCCGCCCTGATGGCAGGTGCGGCGGAGAGCGGGCTATCGTCATGCATGGCGTACGCGCGGTTGGCTGTCTGCTTCGATGCCGCCGTCCGTGACTCTTCGGAACTGATGGACGCTGCTCGGGCACAACTGCGTGCGAGCGTGCGCGGTGAAGAGTTCGCCCACCTGATGGAGATCAGCTACTTCATGACGGGCGAAGACGTCCCCTCCGGTCTCCCGCTTGCGCGATGGATCGACGGGGAAACGCGCACACGCGCTCGCTGGCGGCGGCTCGTCACCGAACGCCGCGCAGAACTCGGACCGCACGGGGGAGCCTGAACGGGTGGCCACTTACACATCCGCGGACGACATCGACCACGCCGAGGTCGCGGCCTTGTACGGCCTTGATCGGTTGACGCTGGAGCCACTCGGCGGCGGGGCCGCGAATTCCAGCTTCAAGGTGACCGCGCCGCAGGGGACCTTCGTCCTGACAATTCTCGACAACCATGATCACGTGAGTGCGCGCCGGCTTGCCCTGCACACGGAAGCCATGTTCCGGCTGGGCATGCCTACGGCCGAGATCGTCCGCAACGCCAAGGGGACGCCGTCTCGATGATCGGCGAGCACCCGGTCCTGCTCAAGCACTGGATTCCCGGTCACGTCACCGCGCGCCTGGCCGATGACCGGTTGCGTGATGCCGGCGACCTGCTCGCCCGGCTTCACGTTCTGCCGTCCGCCGAGGTGCCGGATCTTCCGGTCGGCACCCGCCGACTCTCGGCCGCTCACCTGGAGGCCATAGACGAGTTCCCCGACCAGCGGTTCGCGGACTGGCTGAGGAGCGGGCTGGCCAAGGTCAGAGCCCAGGAAGACCGCCTCACGGACGGACCGGTGATCTGCCATGGAGACGTCTTCGCGGACAACCTCATTGTCCGGCCGGATGAGACGCTGGCCGTCATCGACTGGGAGACCGTGTCCCTCGACGGCCCTCTTCTGGACCTTGGTATGACCTTGCTCGGGTTGGCGAACGTGGACGGCCGGCTGGACAAGAAGCGTGCCGACCTCATCGTCAGCGGCTACGCCGACCGCCGCTCGCTCACCCGGGAGCAGTACGCCACGCTGCCTTGGGAAGTCGAACATGCCGCCTTGATCATCGCCTCCACCGCTACTACCGGCACAATGTCCGCTTTCCCGATCCCGCCAAGAGCCGCATCCACACCGAAATGGTCGGCTTCGTTAACGCTCTCGGGCACCTGGACTGGCCGGGAGGAGCGTCCATCCGCAGACCGGAAGATCAGACATCGGGAGCACACTGACGACCATGGAGCAACTCGCGCCGCCCACCGTCAGTGGAAGACCTTCGCCTGCGTGGGTTCCGCGGCCGGAGTGGCTGCGCCCGGTTACCCGTCCCTCCCGCAGCAGTGCGACCAGCGCCGTCAGTCTCTGCCCAGCCTCACGTCCGAACACGGCTGTGGTGACTCCGTCCGCCCCGGCCATGCCGCTGCCAGCGGCCACCCGGGACCAGGCGGCCCACAGCACCCGGTCGCAGGCCATCTGCTCGACCAGCCGTGACACCGGCATCGTCTCGTCGTATGTCCTCATGCCCACAACCGATGGACGAAGCCCCGTCCGGCCATTTCAGGAATGGCGCAGAGGTTGGCGCACACCCCCAAAACGCATGCTGACCTGCGCAAACGATGGTCTGGAGATCATCTTTGGGACGTCTTCAAGATCGCTCCGACGGAGGTTGGCGCATGATCTTGCAAACCCGCAGGTCAGACCCCCATAATCTGAGGTACTGTCGCAGAGCCGCACAAAACCGCATCGGATTGAAACCTAGGCCGTTGGCCGGCCTAGTTGTCGGTGTAGTCGTGGTCGCAGAGCCGCACAAAACCGCATCGGATTGAAACTTTTACCTCCCGTGGATAGATTCGGATGGAACGGTCGCAGAGCCGCACAAGACCGCATCGGATTGAAACCGGCCACCGTTGTTGGCGGCGATGAGCTCTCGCAAGTCGCAGAGCCGCACAAAACCGCATCGGATTGAAACTTCGCGGCCACTGGCCGGGTCGACGCTTCGCCGTCGCAGAGCCGTACAAAACCGCATCGGATTGAAACCCCCATGACCCTCTCCTCTGCTTGTCGCGAATTCCAAGTCGCAGAGCCGCACAAAACCGCATCGGATTGAAACGGCTGTCGTCCATGTCGCGCGTGTCGCTGCCGTCGGCCGGAGCGCTCACCAAAACTGCATCGGGGTTGAAACGCAGAAAGTTGGTCCTCGGCTTCACAAGTACCGTGGCTGGTGGCAGGGAGTGCCGGGCTGTCCTGGCCGCTCGCGGGTGCGGGGGGTGCCCACCGGGGCTTGGGCGCCGGCCAGTTCGCCGCGGCTACCGCCGTTGACGACGTTGCAATTGCTCTTGCGCCAGTTCGCGTTCTCAGGTGCTGGCAGGCTGTGGGGGCGCGGCTGTCATAGATTCTGCTCGGCCGGTGGGCGTCCAGCGTGCGAGGACGGACGAAACGGGCATCCTGGTTTAGGGATGTGTGCAGTCGGGCGCCCATGCGGGGGCATGCTGAGAGGCGGGATCGACGCGTGCGGGCTGGGGCGGCCGGAGGTTCCCCGGTGGGCACGGCCCGGCCGGTGGGCGTGCTGCGCCTGGAGCTGAACGGGCGGGAGCAAGGGGCTGGGGTGTGCCGGTGCGCGGTGGCTGTCTTGTACGGCGCGCGGCGGCGGCGGTCCTGGATCGGCCCCGCGGGTGAGGGCGGCCGGTGTACGCGCGGCGTGGCCGTGGGGCGTGGTGGTGTGCGGCGGGCCATCCGGGTGGGGTGGGATGGACGGCCCGCCGCGTCTCGGTCTTGTGGGAGGCGGGGGTCGGTTGTGGGACGGTCAGCGGGTCGCGCGGGCGGAGTTCACGGCGCTGCGCAGGGCCGCACGGGTGACCAGGAGAACGGGACCGTCCGGGTCCTTGCTGTCCCGCACCGCCACCGCGTCCGCCACCACCCCGGCCGCATCTGCCAGCTCGACGCAGTTGCCCCCGTTGGAACCGGTGTAGCTGCTCTTACGCCAGGCGAACCCCGCCATTTCGACGCAGTTGCCTCCGTTGGAACTGCTGCAGCTGCTCGTGCGCCACTTCGCGTTTGTCAGGTCCATCTCTCCTGAATGACCTTTCTCATCAGGTCGCGCGACATATCTTCGGTGAGCGCCCGGGATCGAAGCGCGATCATGGTTCGCGTGAGCATTGCAAGGTCCGTGGGATCGTCCGTCGTGATCGCTCGTATGGCTGTCTCGACGTAAGCGACCTCGCTGCGGTCGTCCATCGTTGCGACCACGAACGCGCCCATGTTGCCGTCATGCTCGCCACTTGCCAACACTACTTGAACCGTGACGTTGGGCAACATGCTCATCTCGATGAGGTGCTCGAGTTGCCCCCTGGTCGTCTCGGGGGTCCCCACAGGTCGGTAGAGCGCCTGCTCATCGACCAGCAGGACCAGGTCCGTGGGAACCCGTCCTTCGTTGTTGGTGAGGACGTCCTGGCGACTGAGCCGCGCCTCTACGGCTTCCTGGTTGCCGCGCAAGAGAGCTGATGCATAGGCCGGAGTCTGGACGAGCCCGGCGATCAACATCGGCTCCCAGGAAACTAGTGTTGCCGCGTCCGACTCGATCTTGGGCCAGTCGAACCAGATCGGGACCGGATGACCATTCCTGTTCAGGTCCAGCCAGAGCTTGATCAGCGCTCCGTCGGCTTCGAGTAGCCGGTCTACGACCTCGACGAAGGCCCGGGTGGCGCGCCTGGTGCCGTTTTCGATGCGGCTCACCTGGCCCTTACTGATGTTCGCGTGATCGGCGATGGACTGTTGCGTGATGCCCTTCGCCTCGCGCATCCGGCGCATCTGACCACCGAAAGCGATCAGCGCGGGGGACTCCTTAGGACGTTGCCGTCGTGTGGGCATGAGCGCGAAGTCTCCTTCCTTGACACCTCGCCAGGAGGGCATGCCTGTTGCCAGTGGTCGCCAAGACAACTTGGCAACACCACGTTAACCCGCAACCTTGCTAATTGTGTGGTGGTCGACACACACAGTAAGGAGAAGGATCATGGACGAGGCGGCGCGGGGCGGGGACGAGATGGTGGTGAAGCACGACCTCACGGTCGTCGCGGAGGTGCGGCGGTTCGTACGGCTGGTCACCGGCCAGTGGGGCATGGACGACTTCGTCCCGTGCCTGGTGGCCAGCGAACTCGTCACCAACGCGCTGCGCTACGCATCCGCGTCCGACGACGACGTAACGTTCCGGATCGGACGCACCGACGACGGCACGCTATGGATGGAGGTCCAGGACGCGACCTGCGACCTGCCCTGCATGCAGCGAGCCGACACCGTCAGCGAGACCGGGCGCGGGCTGTTCATCGTCGACCAGTTCTGCCACTGTTGGGGCGTCCGCCCCCTCGCCGGCAACACCGGCAAAGTCGTCTTCGCCGTCCTCAAGGCGGCCTGAAGACCAGCGGAGGGGTGGCCCCCCGTCCGCCCCTCCGCTCCCTACTGCCCTCGTCCGCTACCCATGCCGAGGCCCATGCCCCGGCGGCGGAGTGAGCGTGGACGTGTAGTTCTCCCCGTCCACCAGCGGCTTGTGCAAATCAACGCCAGCAGCGACCATCCGGTCGTACTCGGCGAGAATCAGATCCTTCGTTCGATACGTGCCGTACTTGGCCTCATCCTTCCTCTTGACGATCGGGAAGGTCTCCATAATGTAGTCCACGTCTTCGCGGCCGACGCCGTAGAGGTGGAAGAGCAAAGCATCAAGTTCGGAACGGATCAGTGCTCGCCTTTCCTCGTCCCAGAGGAAAGGCGAGCCATTTTCGCCGAGATCACGAGCGAAGGGGGCCATGTCATCGGCGGTGTAGGTGAGCTCAAGGACGCGCTGAGTAAAGAATCGCCTACATCCCGAGAAGGCGGTCGGTTGCGGTACAGGCGTTTGCTCTGAAGTCCCCTGAGGAATGCTCGGTTGAGTGAGACTGTTTCGCAGACAGTAGTCGTAAGCGAATGAGTTGTATGTGGCCTCAAGGATAGACAGATCCTCCGCAGAAGGACCTGTAGATATTATCCATCCATATGAGGCCGCACCCCAAGGAATGATTGTAGCAATACATGTTCTCTCGTCGCTGTTGCGGGCGACTCGGCGGTGCACCAACATGCCCGTAGTGCACTCGAAGTGCCACCGACCCAGGCGCTTCCTTGCATCTTGTTCGGATACCCAGAATTGCGCATGGTTGACGTAGCCCGGATTGTTCAAGTCGGATGACGATGACTCGCCGGCGCCCACGGAGTCAGCAAATCTATGGTTGTATTGATGCCCCATCCTACCTTCATGGAGCGGAAGCATTCTACTTTCGCCTCTTACGAAGACGTTTCCCACGAGAGTCCAGCCGTCGGATTCGAGGTCGCTAGACCCGTGCAACAGTTGCGCATCGTGGGACATGTCGAACATTCTGGAGAATGATATGCGCCAGGGATTGAGTGGCGGATCGCTTCTCTTTATTATTACCGGCGCACGGCGGTAGATGCCAATGGTAATCTCGGCGTCACGGCGAGAACGAAATACGGGACATGTTCCCGTATTTGGATTGAGGAGAGCAATCTCCTCGGGCGTAAGTGCGAACACCTTACCGGCATCGCCCAGTTCAGCCGGGTCCAGAACAAAGAACGCAAATTTCGCTGCAGGTTCACTCAACCCTCGCCCTGCGATTGATAGCGCAGCGAATTTAATGCGAGAGTCTACGGCCGGAAAAATTCCGTCTCGGTTCTCGAAGTCATACAGGGCGGCGATCGATCCATGCTGCACCAAGTCCTTAAAAAAGAACTGGTTCCTGGCGTCAGTGGCGATACCAGTTGGGACTATGATGCCGGCACGCCCGTCCGCATCGATAAGAATGCGATCCACTTCTGTGAATACGGCGTACTTGTTGAGATTTCCTTGGCCCGTGAGTGGGACGCGGCCGGACCTGCGCAGGAAGTGGCTCTCCGCGTAAACCTCACGCTTGGCTGCGGCGTACTCCTTGTACAGCGGCAGCGTTTCGGGGGAGTCCTGGAGGGCGGCGATCCTCTTCTTACGAACATCTGCTTTCGAGATAGCGGCGATGGCGGGTGAACGCTGCTCGAAGAACTCCTGTTCCTTGAGTTCGACGCTGTCCCAGGGCGGGTTGCCGAGGACGCAGGAGAAGCCGCCTGCCCAGCCGGTGGCCGGGTTGGCCGTGGCCGTCTGGCCGCCGTCCGGGACGGTGAAGACCTCGGGGAATTCCAGGTGCCAGTGGAAGAAGCGGTACTGGTCGCGGAGCCGGACAATCTCGCCGTGCGTGGTCGCCGGGATACCTTCGGCGTCCGGGTCATCAAGAGCGAGGAAGATTTTCTGCGTGACGGCCCGGGGCGAGTCCTCGGTTTTGAGCCACATGAACGCGGAGCACCAGGCGTCCGCGACGTGCAGGGCGCGGATGTACTCGGCGGACTTCTCCCAGCTCTCGTATGCCTCGGTCTGGCGTTTGACGGCGCGGAGGCTGTCGGCGGGGGCCGTGGTGATGCGGCGCAGGCCGTCTGCGAACGCGGTGTTGGTGACCTTGACCGTTTCCTCGTCGCTGTCGAACAGCGTGTACTGCCCGCTGCGCTCCTCGGTGTTGAGCCCTTCGAGGATCTTGGCCTGCTTCTTGTCGTCGCCCTCGGTGGCGATGAAAGCATCGTCCGGGATGCCGCTCTTCAACAGAGCCGGGGTGGCGCCGATCAGCGCGTTGCCGTGCTTGATGTGGGCGTCCAGGAAGCCGAGGGGCTTGCCCGGTTCCATGGCCTCCAGCCACAGCGACACCTTGGCCAGGTCGACAGCCATGTCGTTCAGGTCCACCCCGTACACGCACTGCGCGATGACCTCGTGCAATGCGTGGCGTACCGCGATCAGGGTGGGTTCGGGGTTGCGTTCGCGGACGGCGGCGACGCGCTTGGCGATGCGGCGGGCGGCCGCCACGAGGAAATGTCCGGAGCCGCAGGCCGGGTCGCAGATGGTCAGGGAGAGCAACTCGGAGACGATCGCCTCGGACGCGTCCGGCTCGCCGCCGGCCGTCGCCTTCTCCTCGCCGCGCTTCTGGGCGTCGTCGATGACCGGGTCGAGCGTCGCGTCCAGCAGGCAGTCGATCAGGGAGGACGGCGTGTAGTACGAGCCGGTCGTCTTGCGGGTGTTGCCGGCGAGTTCGGCCAACTCGAAGGTGCGGTCGACCACGCTGTGCCTGGGGACGAGTTCCAGCAGCGACTCGTAGATGGAGCCGAGTTCCTCGGCGTCCAGGTGGTTGTAGTCGACGGCCCGCCAGCGGCGCGTGCTCGGGTCGCGTACCTGGGAGAGGTGGTGGACGGCGGTGAGCAGGTGCTCGTTCGAGAGGGACAGGCCGCGCAGCGGGGCGTCGGTGTCGGTGTCGGAGAACAGGCCGCCGAGACCGGGGAGGCCGAGTTCGGGGCGTCCGGACTCGTCCCCTAGCGCGTCCAGCACGATCTTGAGGGCCTGGTAGAGGTCGCCGTGGGTGGTGCCGCGCCGTCGGCGGGCGTGCCCGCGCAGCCGGGTGGACGAGAAGTACTTCGCGTACCGGTCCCGCGCCTGGTCGGAGGCGTCCGGCGAATGGAGGACGTCGCGGTCCTCGGCGACGAAGAGGAACAGCAGCCGGTAGACGAGACGCAGCAGCGCTTTGTGTGTGGCCTGCGTGTCGATGTTCTCGCGAAGCTTGGTGTTGGCGGGGTGCTTCAGGAAGCCCGTCCCGAGTGTAGTGATGGCCTCCTGGACGCCCTTGCGGAGCTGGTCCAAGGCGCGGGTGCCCGATGCGATCGCGTCCGTCCGCCACTTTTCGAGCCAGCACGAAGACGGCGGCACGCCGTCGTCGACGGCGAAGCGGGAGGCGTGCAGGAGGCGGTACAGCAGGACGAATTCGCTGAACAGCTCCCCGTCGAAGATCGCCTCGAGGTCGAATTCGACGTAGGCGGCGGTGGCGAGGGCGCTGGAGTCGCGCAGCAGCCTGAGCTGGCGTCCGTTCGTCAGGACGGCCCACAGGTGGGCTTCGGTGCGGTTCAGGCATTCCTGGACGAGCGACTGCGGCGGGATGGTGCCGGGGCCGCCGGGGCGGGTGTCGAGCCGGGTGTTCCAGGCGGTCAGGTGGATCGGGACGTGTGTCCATAGGTGGCTGATCGCGAAGGTCTTGCCGCCGCCGTCCGCCTCGATGCCGGACGCGCCGATGGCGGTGAGGCGGCCGAAGCTCAGCTCGGCGAACAGCGGCTCCAGCCATTGGCGAATCGCGAGGCCGGTGGGGTCGGCGGGGGTCTCGGCCTCTGGCGCGACGGGGAGCTTGTCGCGCAGCTCCTTCCACACCGACTTGAGGTAGTCCCAGTGGCGTTCGGCCTCGTCGCGGACGGAGCGGGAGCCGAAGATGTCGTAGTCAGCGGGCTTGGAGCCCTGGACGTCCTTGCCTTCGGAGATCCGGACGAGCATGTCGGCGGGGAGGAGGCCGCCGATGGTGTGGACGGCGGAGAAGATCTGGTTGCGCGCGGTGGCGGACATCAGGCGGCTCCTCCGGTGACGGCGCCGGACGTGCCGGTGGCGGACACGGGCAGGTAGACGTAGGCGCCGAGGATGTCGGCGGGCTTCTGCGCCTTGACGTCCACGCCCCGGATGATCTCGCCGGCGGCGCTGCGGACGCGGCGGTGGGAGTCGCGGAGTTCGGCGGCGAGCCGGTCGCCGTACTCGCCCAGATGCTCCGTGGCGTCGGGCAGGGCGTCCAGGGCCCGTTTCATGGTCCGCTCTCCGAAGGTGGGGTCGGTGTTCTCGTCGGCGGTGGCCGTCAGGAGGCGCGCGGCGTCCTCGGGGGAGAGCCAGGTCGCGTCGGTGGGGGAGCCCTGGAAGGCGAGGAGCCGGGCGTCTTCCGCGACGAGCTGGCGTTCGCCGGCGCGGGACGGCAGCGTGAGGTGGAACCGGTAGCGGACGAGTAGCAGGGTGGTGCGGGTGGTGACGGCTCTGGTGCGGATGACGCCGCAGCGGCGGGCCGGGCGGGGGCCGTCGGACCGGGTGTCGAGGGCGGCGTTGAGGAGGTGGCCGGCGAGCGCGCCGACGACCGGGTCGGTGCGGACGAGCGCCGCCTCGCCGCGCGTGACCGCCGACACGGTGCGGAACGGGACCCGCTTGCCGTGATCGATGATCCCGCCGCCGAGCATCGGCGCCAGCACGTCGCGGAGCCCGACCGGGCTGCCGCTCAGGTCGGCGTTGAAGTCGCCCGGTGCGTCGCCTCCCTCGTACAGGACGCCGTCCAGAGCGGCGAGGGTCTGGCGGACGAAACCGTCGACCTCGCCGGCGTCGCCGAGCGCGTCCCGGGTGGCGTCGACTTCGCGCTTGACCTCGTCGGGGCGGATCGCGTTCTGCGCGAACCGGGAACGGGACGCCTTCTCGCGTTCGACGGTGGAGTTCCACTCCTGCTCCAGCTCGGCGGCCTTCTGGTCGACGGCCTTGACCTCCTCGGCGCCGAACAGGGCCTCCTGCTCGCCGCTCTGGCTGCGCATCAGCAGCCACTCGACGATCGCGTCCGTCACCCCGGAGGAGGCCTCGTCGGGGACGGAGACGGAGATGCCGAGGTCCTTGCGGATCTGCCGGTGCTTGCGGATCAGGACTTCCAGGACCTTGCCGTCGATGCCGTTGTCGCTGCCGTAGATGGTGACGACCTTGACCTCGTCGCGCTTCTGGCCGTAGCGGTCGACGCGTCCCTCCCGCTGGTCGTGGCGGGCCGGGTTCCACGCCAGGTCGTAGTGGACGACAGCGTCGAAGTGGTGTTGCAGGTTGACGCCCTCCGACAGGCAGTCGGTGGCGACCAGGACGCGGCGGGCGGCCGGGTCGTCGGCCGTCTCGTCCGCGAGGTCCTCGATGCGCTGGAGGCGCTGCTGCGGGGAGAGCGTGCCCGTCACGGCCTTGACGACGGTCTTCTTGCCGAGCTTGCCTTTGAGGTGGTCGCTGACGTACTCGGCGGTCGGGATGTACCGGCAGAAGACGATCGGGTCGTAGCCGTCCTTCAGCAGCTCCTTGAGGTGCTTGATCAGGGCTTTCAGCTTCAGGTCCGTGTCCGGGCCTTCGAGGGCGGCGGCTCGGTCGGCGAGCGCGGCGAGCCTCGCCCCCGCCCCGCCGATCTCAGGGCCGGTCTCCGCGCCGGGCGCGACGTCCAGGCCCTCCAAGGCGTCGTTGTCGCCGGAGTCGCGGGTCAGCGGCGCGCCCAGCTCGTCGGCCTCCTCCGCGGTGGCGGCGGACGCGGTGGCCGAGCGGGTCCGCAGGGTCTGCGCGGCGGCGCGCGGCGACGACACCAGCGACCGCAGCAGCGCGATCGCCGACCACCAGGCGATCCGGGCCTCACGCCTGCCCTGCTCCCCGGCGACGGTGACCCGCTCGCTCGCGTAGCCGATCGCGTCTTCCAGCAGCGAGCGGTAGCCGGGGGACAGCTTGTAGGTCTCGTCCTTGAAGAACCGGTCGGCGGGGAACTCGGTCTCCTCGTCCAGGTACCTGCGGATGTCGGCGCGGCGGCGCTGGACGAAGTGCAGGGCGAGGCGGGCGCGGTCGGGGCCGCTGTTCATGTCCAGGTCGCCGAACCCGGGCTTGAGCAGGGAGAGGAGGTTGCGGAACGCGGTCTCCTTGCCGCTGTGCGGGGTCGCCGTCACCAGCAGCAGGTGGCGGTCCCGGTCCTTGTCGTGGGCGATCCGCTGGAGCAGCTCGTGGCGGCGCTGGCTCTGCTGGGAGGTGTGGTCGTCGGCGGTGACGCAGGTGTGGGCCTCATCCACGATGACCAGGTCCGGGCAGCGGCGGACGAAGTCGTCGCGGTGGCGGTGGGACTTGATGAAGTCCGTGGACACGATCACGTTCGGGTGCTTGTCGAAGAGGGACTGGCCCATGTCCAGGTCCCGTTCGAGCCGGGTGACCGTGGAGGACAGGACGAGTTCGGCGTCGATGCCGAACTTGGCGCGCAGCTCGTCCTGCCACTGCTCGGCGAGCGCCGGCGAGCACAGCACCGCCAGGCCCTTCGCCTCACCCTGCGCCAGCAGTTCGCTCGCGATGAGACCGGCCTCGATGGTCTTGCCGATACCGACGTCATCGGAGATCAGCATCCGGACGGTCTTCTGCCGCAGAGCCATCATCAGCGGAACGAGCTGGTAGGCGCGGGGCTCGACCGCGATCCCGGCCAGCGAACGGAACGGACCCGCACCCGACCGGAACCCGATGCGCAGCGCGCTGCGCAGCAGGCCCGCCGCGCGCGCGTCGCCGAGGTCCTGCGGCGCGGGCGCCGCGAACTCCGCTCCCCGGACGTCCTCGAAGGCGGGGAACACGGCCGCGATGTCGTCATCGGCGCCGCCGAGAGGACGCAGCACGAGCATGTCCGGGGCGCTCTCGGGCAGCACGACCCATTCGCGGTCGCGGACCGAGACCAGGGAACCGGGGGTGTAGTCCGTTGTCGGCTGCGTCATTATCGGCAAGGCCCTCGCGTCGTCGTGCTCGGTGGGTGTCGTATGTGTATCAGGGCGGCTGTGGGCGTCAGGTGCGGGGAGAGGCGCCGAACCAGCTCGGGGTCTCGGCGACGATCGCGTCCCAGTCGGCGTCGTGCGGGAAGCGGACCACGTCCCAGCCCTGCTGGTCCAGCCGCTGCTCCGCCTGGCGGTCGCGTTCCTTGATGTTGGCGTGCTCGTGGACGGGGCCGTCGACGAACACCGCGACCGGCACGCCCGGCAGCCGGTACACGAAGTCGGGGCGGGCCTCCGCGTCGCGCACGTAGGTCTGCGCCTCGTCGGGCATCCGCAGGCCGCGCTCCTTCAACCAGGCGACGAACCGCTTCTCGAGCGAGGTGTCGGACTGGCCGGACAGCCGCGCGAGCTGCTCGGTGCGGGACTCGCCGCATCCGGTCGCGGTGGTCTTCGCGTGGGCCACGCGCAGCAGGATGTGCCTGATGGCGTGCCGGTCGATCGCGGTGTGGTCGAGCTGGTTGCCGTAGGTGAGCAGGCAGTCGTAGCAGCCGCGGGCGCACGGCCGGTCCGGGTGCGGGCCGCCGAGGTCGTCGCCGTGCTCGTCGAAGTGGCAGATGTCCAGGGCCGCCTTCGCGGCCTTGGCGAGCGCGCCCGGCGTCGACTGCATCAGGCGCAGCACGCCGGCGCCGCCCTCCGCGGCCTCGGAGAACAGCATCCGGTCGCGGGGGCCGTCGTCGGGCGGCAGCAGCTCGCTGGACAGCTCCGAGTCCTCCAGCTCGAACGCCGCCTCGATCCCGCGCTCCAGCGCGTACATGAGCGACAGCGCGACCGGCTCGTCCAGCGGCTCGGCCAGCTGCGCGACGAGGATGTTGCGGCGGTCCTCCACGTACGGGATGACGCGCTTCTTGCTCTTCTTCTCGTTGCCGCTCGCGTCCGCTACCGGCATCTCACTGGAGTCGCCGGACGCCTCCGACGCGGCCTTCTCGGTCATCCACTCGCCGGTCGCGGGGTCGAGCCAGAAGCCGTCCGGCTCGCCGTCCTTGGCGCGCAACCGGCCCAGGTTCGTGATCCGGACCGTCGCCGAGTCGCCGAACGTCAGCGTGGCGATGCTCCCGTCGTCGTCGGTGACCAGGGCGTCCTGGCGGCCCGGGCGTTCGCCGTGGTCGGTGAACCGGTACGAGGTGACGAGCCGGAAGCCCGCCCTGCGGCGCTCCTCCTCATCGGAGGAGATCCGCGCGCGGGCCTTGGTGTAGACGGTGTGCATCTGCAGCAGCCCGTACTTGGCCTCGGGCAGCGGCTCCTTGCACATCTCGCAGCGGTCCGCGCGGCCGGTGGTGTCGTGGTGGTAGCCGCAGCTCGCGCAGCGGCGGGCGTCGGAGGTGACGAGATCGCCCGTCCCGCCCGGCGGGAGCTGGATGCGGGTCACCTGGTAGCGGGCGCCCTCGTGGTAGATCAGCGCGCCCGGCCCGAACTCGCGGATCGCGAGGAACCGGGGGCGCTGCAGGTAGTCGCCGTCGCGGAAACGGCGGTCCTGCATGTTGATGTAGGCGGCCAGCGGGAGGCGCGGGAAGGAGTAGCCGGGCAGGAAACCCTCACTGGCCAGGTAGCGGTGCGGGCCGAAGTCCGACAGGACCGACCGGCTCTCCGCCGACTGGTTCTTCAGCAGGTCGAGCTGCGTCTCGGCCTCCCGGCGCCGCCCGACGGCGATCTTGCTGTCGCGGTCGGAGAGCGTGGTGTCCAGGACGCGGCGGTTCTGCTCCGCCTGGTCCACCAGCGCCGCCTTGAACAGGTTCCGCCAGCGGTCGAAGGCCCGGTCGAAACGCTCGGGGGCGGTGCGGACCGTGCCCTCGATCCAGTGGTCGTCCCACCAGACCGTGGCGGCGAAGTCGGCCAGGAGCCCGCCGAACACCTGCTTCGCCGCCGCCACGGCACGCCTCTGCGCGGCCTCACTGTGGATCGCCTGGACGACCGTGTCGTGCAGGGGAAGCGACGGGTCCGGGCGGCGGGAGTCCTCGTCGTAGCCGATGTCGATGATCGCGGGAACGTTGTTGTGCAGCTCCAGGCCCGTCTCGGCGAGCCAGATCGCCTGGATGTGCGACCGGACCAGATCCTCGTTCGCCAGATCGAGGCGCGGCGGCACGACCGCGCCCGCCACCATCCGCGCGGAACGGCGGAAGTAGTACTGGTCGTGGCTGTTGCCGGTCGCGCAGTAGGTGGTGACGAGCGCCGGCTGCCCGGACCGCCCGGCCCGTCCGCTGCGCTGGGCGTAGTTCGCGGGAGTCGGCGGCACGTTGCGCATCATCACCGCGTTGAGGTCGCTGATGTCGACGCCCAGCTCCATCGTGGGCGAGCAGTACAGCAGCTTCAGCTTCGCCTCGCTGAACGCCTCCTCGCGCTTGCGCCGCTCCTCCGGATCGACCTGCGCGGTGTGCTCGCGGGCGATGAGGCCGCCGAGCTCCGCGGCGGTGTGGCGGTAAAGGTGCCGGAAGAAGACGTTGACGCGGGGACCGTCGCCGCTGGCGTAGGTGCGGGTGAGGGGGTCGTGGGCGCCGACCTCGCCGGTCCCGGCCCGCCACACCAGGCATGCCGCCGAGACGCGGTAGCCGGTGATCGCCGGGCCGGTGGGGCGGCGTCCGCGCCTGGCCCAGCCGGGCGTAACCGACACCTCCTTGACCATGTTCGCCTTCGTCAGGACCTTGAGCAGCTCCTCGATGAGCTGCTGGGCGTCGTCGACCGACAGCTCGCCGAAATGCACGCGCCGAAGGTACTTGCCGAACTTGCCGCGACCCGACAAGAACAGGCCCGAACGGTCGATGCCGGGGCGGGAACCCTGCGGGTACGCGGTGCCGACCTTGGGCTCGTCGCCCCTCGACAGGACCCACGGGTCGACGAGCCGCTCCTCGCTGGCGCGGCGCAGGCTGTCGAAGTCGTCCCGGAAGTACTGCACGTCGATGGCGAGGGCGCGGCGCATCTCGTCCAGCAGCGCCCGCATGATCTCGGCGCGGCGGCCGGGCTCGGCTTCGCGCAGCGCCCGGTGCGTCTTCTCCCAGCGGTCCTCCTTGCCGGCCACCCAGTCGAGGTCCTCGTAGTCGATCTTCAGCAGGCCCGTCTGCTCCAGGTTCGGCATGGTGACGCGCCAGCCGCGCTCCAGGTCCAGGTAGAGCTGGAACGCGACGACGTCCCGCAGCGTCCGGGCGGCGTTGCGGGTCATCGACGGGGGCAGGTCGGAAGAGCCGGTGTAGTCGGAGACGTCCAGGCCGAGGGCGCCGACGACCCTGGACGCCAGGTCCTCGTGGCTGATGCCCTCCTCGCCCGCCTCGACGGCCGCCCGGTAGAGGGCGCCACGAAGCTGGGTGATCTGGACGAAGTCGTTGAAGTGGCCGGCCTGCAGCGACGCGTCCTGCCTGTTGTCGACGAAGGTGAGCAGCTTGCGTGCCTGCGCGCCCAGCGCGTTCTCCGGCACCGCCCGCAGGAAACGGATGATCGACGTCGACACCAGCGACGTCGCCGACGAACGTCCCTCCTGGTCGAGCGTCGCCAGCTTGGCGAAATCCTTCCCGCGGACCTGCTCGTAGCTCACCCCGCAGTGCAGGCAGAACCGGAACGGCGTCGGAATGAACGCCGCCTCCAATTCGCCCTGGCCCTCGACGCCGTATGGATCGACGCGGATGGGGACGGGAAGCTTCGCGCGGTAGTTGGTGCGCACGACTTCCTGGCCGGTGTCGTCCACCTCCAGCCACGACTCCGGCAGGCGGCGGTCGGCGATCGCCTGCTCGGCGGTCCGTGGCCACGGCCGGCCCGAATCCACGTACAGGTAGCCGTCACCCTCACGGCCGCCCGACGCCGCCGTGTCCCGGCGCGGCTCGTAGCGGACCATGTCGTCCTTGTCCGTCCGCCAGACGGTCAGGTACTCCTGGCCGCACTCACGGCAGAACGCCAGCGGCAGAAGGATCTTGCCCTCCGACCCGGGCTGGACGAGCTGGTAGTCGCGGGTGAGGTGGCGCGTGGCCGGATCCTCCAGGGTGACGTAAACGGTGTCGCCCTTGGACAGGAACTGGTGCAGCCGGAACGCGAACAGCGGGCGCTCGGTCACCGAATGCCGGGCCTCCGAACCGGCCTCCAGGGTGCGGCGAATCGCGTCGACGCACTCCTTCTCTGGGACACCGGACTCGGCGGCGAGGTCGGCGGCGGCCTCCTCGATCTTCGCCGGCTTCTGCCGGATGAGGCGCCCCGTCGGATCCTCGACGAGACCGAACCGCGTCTCGATCCAGCGGGCCAGCGGATCTCTCACCAGGTCGTCGTACGCGCGGGGCGCGGCGGGCGCCCGGAGCCGCTCCGCCGGCACCGTGTCCGGGGCCTCCCCGGTCGCGCGGACGAGGGTCTCGCCGATGACGTTGTCCTCGCCGACCCCGGTCCCGAAGAGGGTGGTGGCCACGCGGGCCACCTCCTTCTTCTGGTCCTCGAAGGTGCCCTCGCTCGACATCGTCGCCGACGTGCCGATGCACTGCAGGCTCTCGGCCTGGCACGCCTCGCGCACCCGCCGGATCAGCAGCGCGACGTCCGCGCCCTGCCGGCCCCGGTAGGTGTGCAGCTCGTCGAAGACCAGGAACTCCAGGCCCCGCGCCATCCGGATCAGCGAACTGCGGTCCTTCGGGCGGGTGAGCATCAGTTCCAGCATCACGTAGTTCGTCAGCAGGATGTCCGGCGGATCGTCGCGGATCTCCTTGCGGCGCTCGTCGTTCTCCTGGCCGGTGTAGCGGGCGAAGGTGACGGGCTCGTTGCCCTCGCCGTAGCCGTCCCGCAGGTACTTCTCCAGCTCATTGACCTGGCTGTTGACCAGGGCGTTCATCGGATAGACGATGATCGCCCGGACGCGCTTTTCCGACGTGGTCTCACGTTCGCGCAGCACCCGGTCCACGATCGGCACGATGTAGGACAGGGACTTGCCAGAGCCCGTACCGGTCGTCAGGACGTAGGACTGCTTGCGCTTGGCCGCCTCGATCGCCTCAAGCTGGTGGCGGTGCAGGGTGAGCGGGCGCCCATTGAGTTTCGTGTCCTTGCGGGTCTTGCCCGCCTGGAAGATGCGGGCGCACTCCTCGTGCAGGAGCTTGCCGCTGCCGCTCAGCTCCGAGACGGTGCCGCCCGAGGCGAAGAACGGATTCAGCGACACCCACGGGTCCGGCCACTGGGACTTGGCGTCCAGGGTGCTCTCGACGTGCGCGGCGACGCGGTCGTCGCGGATGATCGTCCCGCCCTCGGTGAAGTCCCGGTAGTCCTTGACGAGCTGCCGATGCAGCCCGAACACGTCCATCACCGAACCCGCCGGGCGCGGCTTCTCCGACACCGGAGCCGGTTCGGGCGCGGGCGCCTCATCGGTCGACGCGAGATAGCGGACCGGGTCGTGCGACTCCCAGTCCGCGACGACCGCCTCGCCCTCGGCGAAGGGCAGGAGCGCATCGCGGACCGCGACGGCGTCGGCCGGCCGGTCCTCCGGCCGCTTGCTGAGCAGCCGCTCGACCAGCCGGGCCATGTCCTCGGGGACGTCCGAACGCAGCATCCGCAGCGGAGCCGGCTTTTCCGTCCTGTGCTTCTGCCCCAGTTCGAGCGCGTTCTCGCTCACGAACGGCGGAACACCCGTCAGCAGCTCGTACAGCATGCAGCCGAGCGCGTACAGGTCGGCGGCCTGCGTCACCGCCGCGTTGAGGAACTGCTCAGGGGCCATGTAGCGGGCGGTGCCGACCGTGACGCCCGTGCTGGTCACCCTGCCGGCCTCGGCGTCGTCGATGATCCGGCCCATCCCGAAATCCAGGATCTTGACCTTCCCGCCGGGCAGCAGCATCACATTCGCGGGCTTGAGGTCGCGGTGAACGATCCCGGCGCCGTGCGCGGCCGACAGGCCGTCCGCGATCTGCGCGCCCAGGGCCGCCGCCCAGGCCACCGGAAGCTGGGCGTGCTCACCGGCCAGCACGCGCAACGTGTGGCCCTTGAGAAGCTCCATGGCGATGAACGGAAGGCCGTCGCCCTCATCCAGGCCGCCCGCGATGATGCGCGGCAGGTTCGGGTGCTCGTTGAGGAGCCGCATGATGCGGACCTCACGCTCGAACCGCTCAACGGCCTTCACGTCGGCTCGCGAATCGATGACCGCACCCGTCCGGCTGCGCAGGATCACCTTCACCGCGACCTCACGGTCCCGGTCGCCGTCGCCGGCCTGGAGGTCCACGGCGCGGTGGACCTCGCCCATGTTGCCCTTGCCGAGAGGGCCCGTCACGCGGAACCGGTTCGCGATGCAATCCACAGTCACAGCCACACCTTCATCTTCCCGCTCGCCCATGCGGAGACGGGCGCCTCTGAGATCAGTTGGCCACCACAGGCCCATTCACGCGCACCGCGTTCTCGAGCCGATCGTCGAGAGCCGCATGCCGGCGGAACTCCGGTCCTCATGGCAACTCGACTCCTTGGGGAAGCAGCGCGCCGCCGCTGAGGGTGGCGGCTATGAGGTCCGCCGTCTCGTCGGCGTACTTCGCGGCGCTTCGCGCGCTGGTCCGGAGTTCGTGGATCTTGCGGAACGCCCGGCCGTATGCGGTCTGCTCGCCCAGGGCCAGCAGCGGGACCCGCAGCCGGGACGCCACCAGCTGGTGTGTTGAGGTGCCGGTCGTCGCCTGGCTGACGTTGTCGGGTGCGCTGACGAAGCCGGCCAGGAACCACGGGTCGAGCCGTCCGGGATCGGGGCGGAGCAGGAAGACACTGTTATCGAGCAGGCATCCGGCATCCTCCTTGCCGGCGACCCGGCCGGCAACGCCCTGGGGCCCGACGATCTGGGTGAGCAGGACGTCCCCCGCCTCGATGGTGAACGGGTCGGCCAGCTGCAACTCGTGTGCGGTGCCACTGGCGGGCGCCCCGGCGATGAGGTCCCTGGCCCGGAGGACGGAGCGTTCAGCGAGTTCGGCGGGTATGCCATCGGTTGAGGAGGCGCGCATCCCGCGATGCACCGCGAGGGCGCCGCCGCGCGACAGATCGGCGATGGTCGCGGTCCGCCACGTCCGGGCGGTCTCCCCAGCCGTGCTCAGCGGTCCGATGTCGCTGGCCTCGGTCAGCGCGGCGACCTCCGCCTTGAGACGCTCGGTGAGTCCGGTGGCATGGCGGAGCGCCGCGTCAGGTGTGATCACCGGCGCTGTGCGGACGTGCCGTGCCGGGGTGAGGTCGACGAGTTCGTCCAGGAGATCGATCGCGGCGACCGACCGGGCCGTTCCGGGGATCTCCGTGAATCCGGTCGGTGCGGTGAACGCCTTCCACACGCTGAGGATCGTGTCATGGAGCTTGGTCTCGTCCGGTGCCCTGCTGTGGTCGGCGGCGGCTTCCTCGGTCGCGTCCATGAGCAGGACCGTGTCGCGGCCCGGACGGTTCGCTTCGGGACGTTGGAGTATCCACAGGTGAAGCCCGATGTGGTGAGGCACCGCCAGTCCAGGCGGGAGGGCGATGACCGCGCGCATCGCTCCCTGGCGGAGCAGCTCTGACCTGATCCGGCGGCCCGACGATCGAGAGGCGGTGGCCGGCGGAAGGAGCAGCACGGCCTGTCCGCCGTCGTTCAGGTGCGCCAAGGCATGCTGGACCCAGGCGAGTTCGGGCTCGGAGCGCGGTGGGACGCCGTAGGCCCAGCGCGGGTTGAAGGCCAGTTCGTCGTGGCCCCAGTCGCGGTCTCCGTAGGGAGGGTTGCAGACGACGGCGTCCACATAGAGGTCGGGGAATGCGTCCTCGCGCAGGCTGTCTCCGGTCCGGACGTCCACGGAGGCCTTGGGTGATCGCTCGGCGACGCGTGCCTTGGCCTGGGCTGCGGTGACCGCGCGGTACTCCTGCCCGTGCACGCGTGCGTGCCGCTTGAGCCTGGTCGCGGTCGCGGCGAGGAGGCGCCCGCTGCCACAGGCCGGGTCCAGGGCGCTTTGGGCGGGGAGGCCTCCGGTGGTCGCCAGGTCGGCCAACAGGTCGGCGAGCGCTGATGGCGTCGGGTGTGTCCCGCGGACCCCGATCGGGGCGTCAGTGTGCTCTTCGAGCACGTCGAAGACGGCGAGGGGGCCTTCCCCGAGTAGCACGTCCGCTGCCGCCCGCAGTAGGGGCGCCGGGACGTCCGCGTGGCTCGGATTCGCGGGATGAGCGAGAGGCGAGAACACGTCCGCCTGAGACTCGAGCAACTCGTCGTCCGGGAGGGCCGCGATCCTGGCGCGGTCCTTCTCGTCCAGCCCGGCCAGGTGAGCGCTGAACAGCGCCACGGCTTCGACGTCGGCTGGTGTGCGGCGACGCAGGTGGGCTCGAAAGTCGTCTCTGGCCGAACGGGCGGGGAGGCGGCCGCGCGCATCGAGCCACGCCTCGACCTGCCGCCGATCGTAACTGGGGCTGGCCTCCGTGCCCCCGCTGGGCTGCGGAAAGTCGGGGTGGCGCCGGCGCCAGTTGCTCACGGTCGCCCGCGTCACGCCGGCGAGCCGCGAGATCTCGGCGGCGGTCAGGTGGTCGCTCTGCGATGCCATCGAACCTTCCTCATCCGCTTTCGGGAGCACCACCACTGTACACCACGTAATTCCACAAAGCTGTTTGACAGTGCTTTCAGATCATGCTCTCATGATGGTGCTTTCGGCGGATTGATTGAGGAGCGACAGATGTCCGAATGGGTGGCGATCGACTTCGAGACGGCCAACTCCCTGCGCGCGAGCCCGTGTTCGGTCGGGCTGGTCAGAGTGAAGGGAGGGCAGATCGTCGAGGAGTGGTCGTCGTTCATCAAGCCCCCGGACGGCTACGACCACTTCGATCCGCTCAACGTCGGCATCCACGGCATCACCGCGGGCGACGTCGCGCAGGCCCCCGGCTGGCCACAGACGCTGGAACGCATCGTCGGGTTCGTCGGCGAGACCCCCTTCGTGGCCCACAACGCGGCCTTCGACATCGGGGTGCTCGCCGGGGCGTGCGAAGCGACGGGACTCCCCGTCCCCGATCTGCGATACGCCTGCACCTTGGTGATCGCACGCCGCGCCTGGAACGGCCGCCTCTCCTACAAGCTTTCAGCCCTGGCCACCGACCTGGGCATCCAGTTGGCGCGCCACCACGACGCCGCCGACGACGCACGCGCGGCGGCCCACGTGATGCTCGCCGCGCTGAAACGACAAGGGACGCCCACACTCAACGGGCTTCTCGCCGCCCACAAGGTTCAATTGGGGTCCTACAACGGCGGTGTCCGGCGAGCGTGCAAGCACCGGGGAGGCGCGCCGCGCAGACCGTTTCCCGAGGCCGACCCCGAAGCCGACCCGGACAACCCCTTCTTCGGCCTGACCGTTTGCTTCACCGGAACGCTCACCGACATGAGCCGTACCGCCGCGGCCGAGCGGGTCGCCGCCCTCGGTGCACGGACCGCCCGCAGTGTCACCAGAGCAGTCAACTTGCTGGTGGCCGCCGATGTGCAGCCCCACCAACTCGCCCCGGGCGTCAAGAAGACCGCCAAGCTCGCCAAGGCCGAACGGTTCCGGGACGCCGGTGAAGACATCACCGTCATCGACGCCGAAGAGTTCCGCGAACTCCTCGCCGCCGCCGAAGGATGACCCGCCACGGAACCGGGATCTTCGCTCCATGAGCACCGATACGCATCGCCGCCCGCTCAAAACCCCCAGCACCGAGCGGGCGGCGATGCCCCGAACCCGAATCGATCGGTAGCGCGTCCCGCAGTGCGCGGCACCGTGTCAAGGAGCAACCATGCGCAAGATCATCCTGGCCCTCGGCGTCGTCGCCCTCATCACCACCGGCTGCAACCTCGAACAGGACCCCGTCGCCGTCCAGTCCTCCGAGGCCGGCAAGCCCGCGGGCAAGAACAGCGGATCCGCCAGGAGCAAGTCCTTCCCGATCGAGCTCACCGCCAAGCGGGCGCACGCGAGCAAGAGCGTCCTCAGCGACGGCGGCGCGCTGTCCTGCGTCAAGGTCACCGTCACCAACCAGACCAAGAAGCAGCTCGAGGTCAACCCGCTCTACTTCTCGATCACCGACACCCACAGCACCAAGCACGACAGCAGCTCCGCCCTCGGCGACTACGAGGACCAGATCGCCACCACGAGCCTCGCCCCCCACGAGAAGGCGACCGGCCTGGTGTGCGCGAAGGGCAGCTTCCGGCCCAAGACCGTCGCGATGACCAACACCTTGTTCTCCGAGGCCGCCCGAGCCCAGGTCGCCTCCTGAAAGAAGACGGCGGCCAAGGGAAAAGGCGGTCCTCGATTCGAGAAACCGCTTCATGGTCCGCATTTCTCGCAGCATGACGCTGCTTTCGTCACTTTAGCCAGACAAACCACAACACACGGCTACCGTCACTCGTGTCACTGGAGTGCCAGGCCCCCCGCGTCGGTCGCCGAACCCCAACGAAAAGGGAGAGCATGAAGATCCTGCATGCCGCCGATCTTCACATCGACAGTCCACTGCGGGGGCTGTCGCGCTACGAAGGTGCTCCGGAGGAGGACCTTCGGCTGGCCACCCGACTGGCGCTGGAGAACCTCGTCCGCCTCGCGATCGAGCAGGCCGTGGACGCCGTGCTGCTGGCCGGCGACGTCTACGACGGGGACTGGAGGGACTACTCGACCGGGCTCTACTTCAGCCGGCAGATGGCGGCCCTCGGGCGGGCCGGAATCCGCGTCTACATGGTCTCGGGCAACCACGACGCGCAGAACCGCATGATGCGCACCCTCAAGCCGCCCGGCAATGTGCACGTCTTCACGACCGACAGGCCCGAAACCGTACGGGACGAGACGGCGGGGCTCGCCGTTCACGGCCAGGGCTTCGCCGAATGGGATCTCAGCGAAAACCTCGCCGTCGGATACCCGGCGCGGGAGAACGGCCTGTTCAACGTCGGGCTGCTGCACACCGGCCTGGAAGGCGGATACACCGACCACAAACGGTACGCGCCCTGCACGGTCGCCGACCTCCAAGCGCGGGACTACGACTACTGGGCGCTCGGCCACGTCCACACCCGGCAGATCCTCAGCCAGGAGCCGTGGATCGTCTACCCCGGCAACATCCAGGGACGGCACGCCCGCGAAACGGGCCCGAAGGGATGCACCATCGTCACCATCGACGGTGAACTCCGGATCGAATCGGTCGTCCACCACGACCTGGACACCGCCCGCTGGGAACACCTCGACGTCGACGTCACGGGCCTCGATGACGCCGACCATGTGCTCGGCCGCGTCCGGCAGCGATTCCAGGAGATCCCGGAGGAGCGGCTGACCGCCGTCCGCGTCACCCTCACCGGCGCGACGTCCGCGCACCTCTCGCTGTGGCGCGACCGCGAACGAATCCTCAACGAACTCCGGGCGGCGGCCGGAGACCAACCGAACCTCTGGCTGGAGCAACTCAAGCTCCGCACCTCCAGCGAGGACCACGGCGACTCCGGCGGGGGCACCACCGGGATCCTGACCGACGTCCGCCGCACGCTCACCGCACTCGGCGCCGACCCCGACGGCCTCGCCGCCAGGCTCTCCAACCACCCGCTCATCGGAAGGATCCCGGCGAAGATCAAGAACTCGGACGGCATCGCCCCCACCGACCCGGCATGGATCGGCAGCCTTACCGACGAGGCGTACCAGCTCGTGGAATCCCTCCTGCAGGAAGCGCGGTGACCGGAATGCGGATCGAACGTCTCGACCTCACCGCCTATGGCGCGTTCGACGGCCACAGCCTGCACGACCTGGGCGCGCCCGGCGTCCACCTGGTCTACGGCCCCAACGAGGCCGGCAAGTCCACGGCGCTCAGCGCCCTCGACGAGTTGCTGTACGGCATCCCGCACCAGTCCCGCTACGCCTTCCGGCACGGCGCCCAGATGCGCCTGAGCGCCCGGCTCTCGGCGGCCGACGGAGTGGCGCTGGAGATCGTTCGCTGGAAGAAGCGCAAGCACGACCTCGTGGACGGTGACGGAGAACCGATCAATGCCAAGGCGTTCGCCGCCTTCCTCGGCGGGATCGACCGCAAGACGTTCACCACCGAGTTCGCCCTCAACAGCGGCGAGCTCCGCAGGGGCGGTGAACTCCTCGCCTCCGGTGAAGGCGACATGGCCCAACTGCTCGCCGCCGCGCGCTCCGGGATGCGTCTCAACGCCGTCCTGGCCAAGATCGACGTCCGCCAGCGCGAGCTGTTCCTGCCGCAGGGGCGCAAACCCGCGATCAATGCCGCGCTGGATCGGCTGAAGGAAGTCCGGCAGAAGGCCAATGACGCCGCCCTCCGGCCCGAGCAGTACCAGGACGCCGAGAAGTCCGTGGCCGAGGCGGAACGATGCCTGGCCGAGACTGAGGGCGAGTTGCGGGCGGCGCAGCGGCGACGGGATGCCAAGCGCCGGCTCCGCGACAGCCTGCCCGCGCTGGACCAGTACCGTGACCTCGAACAGCGGATCGAAGAGATCACCGGCCAGGGACCGATCGCCCCCGACGACATCCGCGAGCAGCTCCCCACCCTGCTCAACCAGCGCGCCGAGCAGGAGGCGGTGCGCTCGACGAACGCCGAACACCTCGAGCAGGTCGAGCGGCAACTCGCCGACACGGGGCAGGACGACTCCCTTCTCCAGCACGCCCACGCGATCGAACAGCTGTCCAAAGGCATCGAAGCGATCCTCGACGAGATGGAGCGACGGGACTCGACGTCCGAGAAGGTGGCGGTCAACCGCACTCAAGCCGAATCGCGGCTGCGCACCGTCCATCCCCACGCGACCCTCGCTGATGAAAGGCTCTACCGGATTCCCGAGGCCCTGCGCCGGGAGGGGCAGAAGCTTCGAGACGACGGTCAGAAACTCCGCGGCACCCTCCATCACGCGTGGGAGACGCTGCAGCGAGGGCGGCTGAAGCGCGAGCAGCACGCCAAGAAGCTCGGCACCCTCCCCGCAGGCGACGACATCTCGCAGCTGGAGAACGCTTACTCGGCGGTCCCCGCCGACCTGCCGGAGAAGCTGGGTCGCACCGAGGCCGACGAGAAGAAGTTGGACCGCCGATTCCATGAGGCGCGGAACCAGCTCGATCTGCCCGAACTGCCGCCGGCCGACGTCCTGAACCTCCGGCTCCCCGGACACGACCAGGTCGCCGAAGCCGGCAAAACCTTCCAGGACTTCGCGCAGAACCTGCACGACCTCAGCGGCGAACTCAACGGCAAGCAGCTGCAACTCGCGAAGCAGCGCCGCCAACTCGACCGGCTCGTCACCGACGACGCGCCACCGACGCGCGAAGAACTCCGGGGCCGGCGCGACGAGCGCGACGAACTCCTCGCCCGGCTCCCCGACGAACCGAGCGTCATGGCCCGGCTCAGCGAGGCCGTCCGGCGAGCCGACGACACTGCCGACCTGATGCTGCGGCACTCCGAGACCGTCAACAAGCGAGCCGACCTCACGCGCGAGATCGCCGAACTGGAGACCGAAGTCCCCGACCTTCAGGCGGCGGTGGAAGACGAGGCCGCCAAGCAGACCTTTTACCGGCAGCGCTGGGAGGCGCTGTGGGAGACGTATCCGGCCGCAGTGCCCGACATCGCCCGCGCGACGAAGGTCCTGGACGACTTCGACAACCTGAAGACGACCGCGCGCGACCTCCAGGACATGCGCATCGACCTGGACGGTCAGCGCGACCACCTCAACGCCCACACGGCCAGCCTCAGGCGGCTCCTGCAACTCGGCGAGGACACCCAGGCCGTCACCGGAACCGCCCAAGCCTCCACGATGTTCGCCGAAACGGCCGAGCTGACACAGACGCGCATCCGCCAACACGAGGAAACCGCCGAGAAGCGCGCAGCGGTACAGCGCGACCTGGCCAACGCGGAAGCCGACTTCGCGGAGGCGGAATCGGAGGCGGCCGGAGCCGAAAAGGCCGTCACCGTCCACGACGAGCAATGGCAGCGGTTCCTGACCGGCGCCGGCCTGCCCGCCGACCGCGACCCCGACATCGCACTCTCCGACCTGGAAAGCCTGTTGGGCGTGGCAGCCGACGTCGATGCGGTGGTCGCCTTGGAGAAGGCCTTCAGCCAGAGCGAGCAGCGGATCTCCGAATTCGGGCGCCTGCTGCAGGAGACACTGCACACCTGCGATCGGAGCGTCCCGGCATCCACGACCGGTTGGCAGCCGGCCATCGACACACTGGCCGACGACCTGACAGCGCAGCAGAACGACGCGCAGCGTCGTAAGGACCTACTCGCCCAGAAGACCGACCTCGCCCGGCAGCAAGGCGACGCGGCGACCGAACTGAGCGCCGTCGAAAGCCGCCTACAGGACTTCTTCACACGCCTCGCCCTGTCCTCGATCAGCGAACTGGAGGCCGCCGCCCACCGTGCCAGCGACCTGCGAGTGACGTCGACCGCCCTCGCCAACGTCCACAAGACCCTCCCGGAAGGGCAGACGCTGGTCCACCTCCGCGAGCAGTCGAAGGAGACATCCGCCGAAGAACTGGCCGAAGAACTCACTGCGCTCGATCGCGGGATCGAGGACCTCGACACGGCCAAAACCGACTGGCTGAAGCAGCGGACGGAACGGCAGGGCGTGCTCAACGGCCTCAACGGGAGCGGCGACGCCGCCCGCGCCGAGGCCGAAGCCGCTCAGATCCACGCCGAACTGGCCGAGAACGCCGGGGAGTACCTGCGCCTGGAGGCCGCGAAACTCGCCATCCGGGCCTGCGTGGAGGAGTACCGCAGCAGCGACCAGGAAACCGTCCTGGCACAGGCTTCCGCGATCTTCACCGAGCTGAGCCGCGGCCGCTACGCCGGTCTCGAACTCTCCGACGAGGAGCGCCCGAGCATCCGCGCCAAATCGTCCACCGGCACGCTGCTCGCCCCAACCGCCCTCAGCGAAGGGACCCGTGACCAGCTGTACCTGGCGCTGCGGCTGGCGACCCTCGAACGCCACGCCGTCGCCGGCAACGCCCTCCCGATCGCCGTCGACGACATCTTCATGACGTTCGACGAAAGGCGAACAGAGGCGGCGCTCCGCGTCCTGGACGCCATGGCGGCCCGCTTCCAGATCATCGTCTTCACCCACCACGAGCACGTCGTCCGCAGTGCCGAGAAGGAACTGCCTGACGGACGTTGCCACATTCACCGGCTGCCGGCCTGAACCAGGTCCGTACCCGTCCCCATCGCGCCGAGCCGGTACTGCTCGTGTCTGGGGACGGGTACGGCGTTTTTCGTGATCCCCGGTGGGACGCAGGCGGATCTGTGTGGCGCTCCCTCGCTTCGGCCTTATGGGACAGAGAGCGAGGGCTTGCCCTCTGGTTGAAGAAGCACGCTCGGGAAGCGTCGCTTCTACGTGCGGTCGGTGACACCGCGCAGCGCCTCGGTCGCCTGCGCAGGCGTCGGTAGGGTCATCGGGCGATGGGGCAGCTTTCGCGGGCCGTCGACCTCGATGTAGTGCGTTGGGCCGTAGGCCCAGGGCCCCGAGATGAGAGCGACCACATTTGGCATCCGCCAGGTTCGGAGCAGTTGGAGGACGACATCGGCGTCGTGGCCGGGTGCTGCGAACCAGGCGATCGGTGCGGTCTCTTGGTCAGGGGCGCTGGTCTCGCTGGCGGGCACCCGCTTGGTCTCCGACTCGATGTATTCGATGGCGTTCTCGAGCAGGTCGGTCAGGTAGAGACGATCTCCAAGGGCTTCCCCCAGGTCGTCGTCGATGAGGTGGCCGAACAGGCGAACGAGGTTGGCGTCGTCAATGACGATCTGCGAGATGCCGTCCTCGCAGGCGAAGGCTTCGATCAGTGCCGCTCGTTGGAGACCCGCAGCCCCAGGGCCGATCAGCCCTGCTCCGTGCGGGGCGCCGAAGAGGTTGATCAGAAGGTCGTCTCGGCCCTCGGAATCTGTGCTCGGCTTCTTGTGCTCGTGGGCGAATCGGCGTTCGACGAGGGCGCGGACGTGGTTTCGGATCACGTGGGGTGGCCGCCAGTTCGAGAAGGACGACCTGGCGGTGTTGATGAGCCGCGGTCGGCGTTGCTGCGCGGCGTCCGAGCCGGCCAGGCTGTCTCGCTGGCGGCTGGTCGGCGCGGGGTCGTTCGTCATGTTCACTCCTGGTCGGTTGCCGGGGCTGCTAGAGCACGATGGAACCGAAGACCCGCAGGTCACTGGGGTGAGTAAAACCCGTCGTGGTTGCAATTGATCAGCCGTGCCAGGGCGCCGACGAGCTGCCGGATGCCTGGAGTTCCGATGAGGGTGGCTTTGACGGCTGCCGGAGCGGCCGTGGTGGCTTCTGCTCATTGACGCGAAACACTCACCCGCCAGGCCATGTCACTCTTACGCATTGGGTCGCTACGCTCTGTGCCTGGAGGTGGTCGAGTGGGCTCTGAGGTGGAGCAGAAGGCGACGCGGCTGTTGAAGGGCATCGTGCCGGACGAGTTGCTGGCCTCCTACACCCGGCTGCTGGCTGATGGGGGCTGCCAGCAGGCCGAGGTGCCGGACCTGGTCGGCGGGGCCGAGCAGGTCGAGGCGCTGACGCGGTCGGGGATGGCGCACGTCCAGTCGTCCGGGCCGGCGCTACCGCAGCGGCTCGTGCCCGTTCCGCCCGATCTCGCGCTGCAGGGGACGCTCGCAGACCTGACGCGCCGGCTCGTCGCCGACCAGGAGCGACTGCTCGACGGGCAGCGGCGGATGGCCGAGACGCATCCGTGGACGAGTTCGGCGGTCACCGAGTCCGATGACCGGCTGGTGCGGATCATCACCGACCGCGAAGAGATCAGCACCGTCTCCCGCGCGCTGATCAGCGCGGCCCGCCACGACTGGATGACGCTGGACAACCAGTCCGTCGAGCGGCCGATGGACGAGTTGACCGCGGTCCCGCCCCCGCCGTCCTTCGACGGCCACATCCGATGCCGGGCCATCTACGAGAGCGCCTGTGCCGAGCACCCCGTCGGCCTCAAGACGATCGAGATTGCCGTCGAGGCAGGTGAGGAAGCTCGCCTGCTGCCCCGGGTCGGCATGAAGATGAAGCTGGCCGACGAATCGATCGCTATGCTGCCGCTGACCCCGACAGGGATGTCGGGGGCGCTGCTGATCCGCTCCTCGGTCATCGCCGGGGCGCTGCGCGAGTACTTCGAGATGCTGTGGGAACGCGCGGTTCCTATCGGGGCCGTCAGCGCCGAGAGCCCGCTGAACGACAAGGAGCAGAAGGTCTTCAGCCTGCTCGTCGAAGGGGTCCCGGACACCGTCATCGCGAAGCGGACAGGGATGGGCCTGTCCACCGTGCGACGGCACTCGGCGACCATCCGCGCGAAACTCGGCCACGACCATCACCACTTCGCCGCCGGAGTCGCCGCCGTGCGCCGCGGCTGGATCAAGTAGCCCCTTCAACCCCTGGAAAGGTCGCAATGCCCGGCTACCGTGACTTCGTGCCCCGGCAAGGCTTCCAAGCGACCCTCGCGTTGTCTCCGGACGCGACCACGGTGGCCTACTCCAGCAACGCCGGCGGACACTTCGACCTGTGGACCGTCCCGGTCGCCGGCGGTGAGCCTCAGCAGCTGACCCGCCTGGCCGATCAGGCCGTCCGGAAGATCGCGTGGGCTCCGGACGGCAAGAGCCTGGTGTTCACCGCCGACCGTGAAGGCGATGAGCAGTACCGGCTGTACCGCATCGGGCTCGACGACGAAAACCCGACCGAGATCAGTTCGGGGCGCGACTGCCAACGCGTGCTGGCGAGGTCGCCGTTCGACGCCGACGGCCGCTTCCTCGTCTACGCCGCCAACGACCGCGACGCCACCGTCCAGGACGTCCTCATCCAAGATCTCGCCGAGGAGACCGAGCGCCGCCTCCAGCCGCCGGCGGGAGTGGTGTTCGAACCGATCGGGATCTCCCCGGACGGACGGTGGCTGCTGACCGGAGGCTTCCGCTCCAACAGCCAGGTGGACGCCTACCTGATCGACCTTCACAGACACGACCGCCGAACCGACATGCGTCACGGCGGAACATGGGGACGGGTTCTTCGAGCCCAGCGTCTGGGCGGCCGACTCCTCCGGCTTCTACCTGCGCACCGACCTGTGGGGCGAGTACACCTCGGCCGCCTTCTACCGTCTGGACACCAAAGCCCTGGAACCGATCGCCCGGCACGATTGGGACGTCGAGCACATCGACATCGCCGGCGACACGCTCGTGTGGTCGGTCAACGAGGACGGACGATCCACCCTTCATGCTCGCCACGGCGAGGACACACCACTGCTCCCCTCCATCCCACGCGGCGTAATCGCCGCGCTGGCAACCGCACCCCGAGCCGAACCGGTCGTCGTCCTCCTCGACACCGCCACCCGGCCCACCGAGATCGCCGCCTTGGACCCAGCGAACGGCTTCCGGTACCTCACCGACACCCGCCCACCGGCGCTCAGCGTCGTCGAACCGGTCGAACCGGTATCAGTCGTCTATCCGGCGTCCGCAGGACGAGATGTTCACGCACTGCTGTACCGGCCGAAGTTCCCAGGCCCGCACCCGGTCCTGCTGTCGATCCACGGCGGACCCGAAGCACAAGAACGCCCGATGTATCTGCGATCTGGCCTCTACCAGCACCTGCTCAGCCAAGGCATCGCCGTCTTCGCACCCAACATCGCCGGGTCCACCGGATACGGGACGAGGCACCAAAAGCTCATCTACCGCAATTGGGGCGGCTTCGACCTCGACGACCTCGACCACGCCACCCGCTACCTACAAGCAGACTCCGGAATCGACGGTGACCGCATCGCTGTCATGGGCGGTTCCTACGGCGGCTTCGCCACACTGTCCTGCCTGGCCCGGCTCCCGTACCAGTGGGCCGCCGGCGTCTCGCTGTGCGGACCGACGAACCTGGTGACACTCGCCCGCGCGTGCCCGCCGACCTGGAAGCACTTCGTCGCCACCGTCCTCGGCGACCCTGACACCGACGCCGAATACCTCACGCAACGCTCACCGATCACTTACGCCGACGCCATCACCGCACCGCTGTTCGTCCTGCAAGGCGCCCGCGACCCGCGCGTCCCCCGCGCGGAAGCCGACCAACTCGTCACCCGCCTGCAGGACCGCGGCATCAACGTCCGCTACGACGTCTTCGACGACGAAGGCCACGGATTCACCAACCGCGACAACGAACTACGAGCCTATGAAGAGATCGCACAGTTCCTCTGTGGCCACCTGATATAGCCGGGCGCCTGTCATCAAGGCAAGCTCTCCCTTTACTTGAGAAAAGAACAAGAAAAGGGAAGATGGAACGCAAAGCTTTGTTCGCTAACGTTCCATTGTGCTCAAATTCCTGTCTCCATTGACCTTGTTCAAGGACCCGGAAATAGCGCCGCTGTTCATCGCGCGCCTTGTCTCCAGTGCAGGTGTCGGATTCGGAGAACTGGCTCTGGCCTGGGGCGTCATGGGTCTCGGCTACGGCCCCGGCGGACTCTCCCTCGTACTGGCCTGCAACTCGGTCCCCGCCCTCATCATCTTCACCGGTGTAGTCGGCGACCGGTTCCGGCGCCACCACATCCTCATCGCCGCCGAAACCATCACCTGCATCGCATGGCTGGCACTCGGCGCCTGCTTCCTTACAGGACAAGCCCCGCTCCCGCTGCTGTGTGCACTGGGAATGCTGTCGGGCATCGCCACGGCGATGTTCCTGCCGACCATCCGCGGAATCACCGCCGACCTCCTCTCGGGGCGGGAGCGGCTCGACGGCAACGCGATCGTCAACCAGACCGAATCCATCGGCCTGGCCTCATCCGGCATGGTCGTCACCGCCCTCGGCCCCGGCTGGGCCGCATCAACCCGCGGGGTCCTGTGCGCGGTCAGCGCCTTCATTCTCAGCCGCCTCAACACACCCCGCTGGCAGAAGACCAAGAACAGCGTGCTGCGCGACCTGCGCATTGGGTGGCGCGAATTCACCACCCACCGCTGGGTGTGGATCATGACCCTGGAGTACACCGTCGTCATCATCGCGATGGTCTGCTACGACTCCATCGCGGCCCCGGTCTACATGGCTCACGGCCACGCGGTGCACAGGCCTGGGGCATCATCTCCGCCTGCGAATACATCGGCGCCCTGGCCGGCGCGTTCATCGGCACCCGCTGGAAGCCGTCGCGACTCGTCCTGGCCGTCGCGACTCGTCCTGGCCGCCGCGGCACTTCCTGCCGCCGGAGCGATCCCGATGATCCTCATGGGCGTCGAAACCCCGTGGCTGCTCCTGGCCGGCGCCGCCATCCTCCCCGGAGCATGCGAAGCGATCTACTACGTCCTCTGGACGACCGCGCTCCAGGACACCTTCGCCCCCGACGTCCTCGTCCGCGTCAACAGCTGGAACATCATCGCCAGCTACATCCTGATGCCCGTCACCCTACTGACCGCCGGCCCGCTCGTCGACCAGCTCGGCCCGCAGCCCACCATCCTCGGTACCGCCGCCCTCACCGTCCTGGCCACCGCCTGCTCGCTCGTGGCACTCCGCTCCACTGCCACCATGCCCGCGGCCGTGAAGGCTGGAGACCTCTGGCCGATTAACGATGCTGAGGGGAGTATGCGGTGAGGTGTGCGGGACGGCACAATATCGACCCATGACAGAACCGCCGCACAGCGGCCAGTCCTCCAATCCTGGACTCCCTGGTCAGTCGTCTTACCAGGGTCCGCGCAGCGGTCCCCTCGATTCCGAGCACAGGTCAGCGGTGCTGGACGACGCCCGACCGGGCTCGGAGCCGTCCGCCCACCTGGCCCCCGGTGTCGTCCTTCCCGGGAGCGTGCCGGCGGGCCGGGTTCGTCGATGTGCGGCGGGACTTGTGGACGCCCTGCTTCTGGGCGCGGTGATGGAGCCGCTCACGAGGCTCGCCGCTCATCCGGACCGGGGGCATGCGGTGGTCGGTGGTGCTTTGCGGCACCCGTGGGAGAAGTACGACGTGCCGCTGCTGCTGGCCGGTCATGCGGTCCTGCTGGTTGTGGGCATCGCCTACTTCACCATCCTGCACTCGGGCTGGGGGCAGACGTTCGGCAAGCGCCTGCTGGGTATCCGGCTGATGAACGCGGACGGTTCAACGACCGCGAGCCGGCGCCAGATCGTCAGGCGTGCGGTATTCGTCGGCCTGGTCCAAGTCGCCCAGTTCATGCTCGCCGACCTGGTGCCGTTCGGCAGTCTGCTCGGTCTTCTCCTTTTGCTGGACTCGGCATGGATTCTGTGGGACCAGCGATGCCAGGCAATCCACGACAAAGTGGCTGGCACCGTCGTGGTCCGAGCCCTACCGGGAGCGCCGAACCCGTACGCCCGGGGGCGCCTTTCACCTTCCGGCGCATAGTCGGACACTCGGACATTTCCCGGCCACGGTGCCTCGTCGAGAAGGCACTGTCGGCCAGGTCGAGGGTCGGTGGCTGCACAGATCAGTTCGACATTCCTGCGCCACGCCGGTGATGACACTGGCCGACGCAGTCAAGTTCAGGAACTGTGGAGCGCAAACAGTCTTACATGTTCTCCTCGGATACCAAAAGCTGCCAGACATCGTCTACAGAAGGGAGTCTGCATGGACCTGACAACGACTCACCGGAGGACCTCACTACATGGTCGATCACGAGACCCACACAGACGAGCGCACCGAACTCCTCGCCGGCGAGCTGCATGAACGCGCTCGCACGCTCAACCATCTGACTCAAGGGCCGCCTGGCCTGACACGGCCGGAGGCCACCTACACCGTCCTGGCAACCTGGCCCAGACCGCGTTCCGCCTCGTCCAGACCGCCGAGCAACTGGACGCGTTCCTCAACCGGGAACTCGACGCCGGACGGCTCGGACACCATCGCGGCGACGACCCCGTCCCGACCGTCCTGAAGGCCCACGATGCGCTGGCCAAGGCAACCGAGCAGTCCATGGACCTGGGTGAGTCCTTCCGACGCGCTCAAGGAGCGCTCGCCGACATCTACGGAACCGAACACGACACCAAGGCGCTGCAGCAGGCAGCCACCCAGGAGCAGACGCCGACGGACGAGCACACCAAACCGTCCCCGGCGGAGATCCAGTCGGCGGCCAAGGACTTCCCGCACCGCATCGGCGACGTCCTATCCGGCACCCGAACCAGTCCGCCCCCTTCGGAGTATCGCCCGAGCCCCAAGCCGCCGCCTCCACGTCGCGAGATGTAACTCGATGTGGCTGGGCGCCCGACCTATCTGAGTCAGGTGTCGCCCTCTCCATGGAACGACAGGTCGTGTTCCTGCAGGGTCAGCCGTAGCGTCTTCAGCGCGTTGGGGCCCATTCCGTGAAGGGACGCGATGTCGCTTTCCCTGGCCTGGGCGAGTTGCTCAAGGGTGCTGTAGCCGGCGCCCGCGAGCGCTCGCCTGGCCGGGGCGGCGAGCTTGGGCAGCGCGGTGCTGTGGTCAGTGCTCATCGGTGACCGTGTCTGCCCGAGAGCCCCACCCCGCCGACTGCGGCCAACCGGGTGACGATGTCGTCCTCCATTGCACCAACCTATCGGCCCATCCAGCGGCGATCGAGTGTCAGCCTCGAACGCCTGGCAGGGCAACCGCACCGTGGAGGACGACCTCTGCCCACGCAGGGGCAAGATATGGAATTCGTGCACTTATTGGTTGCTGGACCGGGCGCGGTCCAGCACGGAGCAGTCGGATCGAGCGCGATCCGTGGGGGTGGGAACGGTAGTCGAGAAGAGTAGTGGGCCGGCGGCTGTGAATCGGCGTGCGCGTCGCAGTCCGCGTCGGGAGCGGTCGGTGCGGTTTTCGTTGGCGGATGAGGAGCATGCGCTGGTGCGGGCAGCGGCGGCGGGGGAGCGGCTGGCGGTCGGTGCTTATGCGGCGCAGGCGGTGTTGGCCGCGGCGCGTGGCAGTGCGCTTCCGCAGTATGCGTTGTTGCGGGAGGCGCTGGCGACGGTGATGCACGCGGCTCAGCAGGTGCGGCGGATCGGGGTGAACCTCAACCAGGCTGTGGCTGCATCGAATGCGGGGGAGCCGCCGCTCCAGCTTCAGCGGTATGCCGAGGTCGCCGCGCGAGCGACCCGCAACCTGGATGCTCTGGCCGAAGAGGTGCGCCGGTGCCTGCCGTGACAGCGGAAGCCGAAGGTTGATCGGCAAGGTTCTGCGGGGGAAGCGGGTCGAGGGCTTGATCCGATACCTGTACGGGCCCGGGCGGTTGGGAGAGCATCATGATCCGCGCATCGTGGCGGGCTTCGACGAGCCGGGCGAGTTGGAGCCCCCTATTAGGGCGGACGGCAGTCGGGACTTCCGGCGGCTGGACGGGCTGCTGTCCCAGCCGCTTGCTCTGCTGGGGGAGCGCAACTACCGCAAGCCGGTGTGGCATCTGGCTCTGCGGGCGGCGCCGGAGGATCCGATCCTGGACGATCATCAGTGGGCCGAGATCGCAAGGGAGATGATGGCTCGGACCGGGCTGGCGGCCGATGGGGACGATGACGCCGTCCGGTGGATCGCCGTCCGGCACGGCGAGGACCACATCCATGTGGTCGCGACCCTGGCTCGTATCGATGGTGTCCGTCCGGATGTGTGGAACGACGGGTACCGGGTCCGGGACGCCTGCCGGGCGATCGAGCAGCGGTTCGGGCTGCGGTCCACGGCCCCGGCGGACCGGACGGCCGCGCGCCGTCCCACCCGCGGCGAGATCGAGAAAGCCGTCCGCCGCGGCCGGCCGGTGCCGCCTCGTACGCTCCTGCACCGCAAAGTCCAGACCGCAGCAGCCGGCGCCCGCACCGAAACCGAGTTCTTCGACCGCCTACGCGCCGACGGCGTCCTGGTCCGACAACGCTTCAGCCACAGGACGGCTGATGAAGTGACCGGCTACGCGGTGGCCTTGGCCGATGATGTCAACGCGGACGGAGAGCCGATCTGGTTCGGCGGCAGCAAGCTGGCCGCCGACCTCACCCTGCCCAAGCTCCGCACCCGGTGGACAGCCGCGGATGGCCCCGTCCGCGCCCCGTCCGTCGTCCGTCCGCTAGACCGATGCCACCTGTCCGCGCGGACGAGACGGGCCCTGCTGCGGACGGCCGTCCGCCGCGCCGCGGACCAAGCCCGGACGACCACCCAGTTCTTCCACCGACTCCAAGACGAAGGGTTCCTGGTCAAGCCGCGCTACAGCCAGACCGTCCCCGGCCAGATCACCGGCTACGCAGTCGCCTTTCCAGCCGACAACGTCACCGAACCGAAATGGTCTCCCGGCAGCCGCCTAGCCGAGGATCTTTCCCTGACCAGGCTCCAACAACGCTGGGCCTCGTCTTTCCGGCACCGGACGCCGGCCACCGATCACGACGATCTGACGCCGGAGGAACGGCAGGCCTTCTACGACGACGCAGCCCGCGCCGCCTCCTACGCCACCGCGCAGATTCGCCGCCACCTGGCCACCAACCCGCACGCCGCGCAGGACGCCTGCTGGGCCGCCTCCGACGCCCTTCACACTGCGGCCCAGGCCACCGGCAACCACCACCTCCACCACGCCGCCAACAGCTACGACCGCGCAGCCCGCGCACCCTACGGCCGCATCCCACGACCGACTCCTGCCGGCAATGCACTGCGCACCACGGCACGACTTCTCGCGCTCGCCGGCTCCGTGAAGGACCGAACGACGATCTCCACCATGCTGCTCGTCGCCAACCTCATCACCCTGCTGGACACCATCACCGAGATCCGTCGCCTGCAGAACCACCGGGCCCAAGCCGAGGCAGCCCGTCAAGCCTCCGCTCAGACTCGCCTGGCGAGAACCACTGCCGATGATCCGGCAAGACGAGTACCTGACCCAACGGCCACGGTCTCGCCCGCTCGCCTGGCCATGACCGCCTTCCCAAATCCCTGGGCTCCTCTGCACACCGACACCTCCGACCCAGCGAGACCAGATTCCCCCGCTCCTTCGATCCGCCCAGGAAGGCACCTCTAAACAACACCCGGTCAACTCGGAGAGGCCACGCGACTCGCCGAACGCTTATGGTAGTTGAGTAACTACAGTAAGTGCTGCATCGTTCTACTGACTTTGATTGACGGACGCCCGGTCCGTCAACCGATGCCGACAGGGGAGCGATGAAAACGCTGGCAGCGGACAGGCAGCATGAGCTGGATGTGCGGCGCGAACGCCTACCGTGGTCGCACTTCGAGCACCCGTCTACCTCACCCGCTACAGCCCACCACCCGACGAAGACGCCCTCCCCTTCGACCAGGACGACGGCACCTACGACACCGGCTAGTGATTCGCCTGAAACAGCACCCCGCCCATACGCCCACCAAGACCGACACTACGGAGCCTCGCCCCATGCAGCACATGAAGTACAGCGACCTAGCAGACTTGCCCACGGTCGTCGACATAACCACCGCCGCCCGAGCCCTCGGCCTCTCCCGCTCCTACGCCTACTACCTCGCCAAGCACGACAAGTTTCCCTGCAAAGTCATCCGCATTGGCGCCTGCTACCGAGTCCCCGCTTCTGCTCTCCGCGCTCTGCTGAGCCCAGACGAGACGCCCGCGGTGACCACCTAGGACCTTTAGAGTGAGGGGCCAGGGAGCACTTGCTGAACTCGCCTCTCGCCAGTCGGGACTGTCCGAAAGATCGTGTGGGTGGGGTGGTGATCCGGAAGGCTGGGGCCGATGCCTCGGCCGGGAAG
>NZ_BAAAMR010000089.1:0-39883 GCF_039529375.1 Actinomadura napierensis | reverse complement strand
GCCCTTGACTTTGGAGGGGCGGCCCCGTACGCCAGCGCCACCCCACCACACGAACACCCTTCCCACTAACAGCCGAACACCCGATCAAGAAGCCCCATACGCATTTACCAGAATGCAACCGTGGTACCCGGATCCGGCACATCGGCGAGCATCGTCCCGACGAGGGCGTCCTTCGTCTTGAAGTGCGCGTAGTCGCCTCAGTTGGCGATCCCGAGCGCGGCCATAGGCTCGGCGCCGCCGAGGTGCTGCCTGGATCGGCGGTGCCGGGTGGTCCGGTGTTCGGCGTGCTGGGCAATGTTGGTGGCGCGCTTATGTCTGGACGCGTTCGAGGGGCTGGAGCGCGACGGTGTCTTGCTGTCAACCGGCTGGGCGTCCCGCGAGGCGAACGTGATCGACTTCGAGCGGGCGCGCATGCCCGGCGGTCACGGCCGCATTGAACCGTTCACCGCGTCCGCGCCGTTCGGCCCGGTGGAGCCGGGCTCCATTTGGGGGTGGCCGATGCTTTCGATGCGGGACGGCGTTCCGGTCGCGTAGTCATCGGCGCTCGACGTCCATCCCGGGGAGTAAGCGGAGTTCTTAGGATCGGGCGATGGCGAGGCGGCTGGCCAAGCCTCGGCGGCGAATCTCGTGGTCGATCGCAGTAGACGTCGCGCTGCTGCCCGCGCCGACGACCACCCATTCCGGGGGGATGCGGTCGAGGGGGACGCGGCCGACCTTGTCCGATGGAGGTGCGGCGGTCAAGGCGTCAGCGCCGGCGGCAAGTAGTTCAAATAGTGGCCGCCGCATTCCGTCGCGAGACGACGGGCCTCGTCGTGGATGGCGGGCGGAGGAATGCACCAGGCGGCATGTTCCGCCGTGCCGTTCGGTGGTCATCGGTTGGCGCGGTCTCGGATCGAGGCGACGCTGACGCCGCCGTCCGGGTGGCGGGCCAGTTTGCCGCGATTGACCAGGTCCTGGACGCCCTGCCGGGTGATGCCGAGCATGGCGCCGGCGACGGATCGGCTGACCGATTCGCGGCCGGGGTGGCCGATCAGCCGCAGGACGACGCGTCCGAACGGCGTCCCCCACCAGTCCGGCGGCGGGTCGAACGGGTTGACCGCCGCCAGGACCCGCGCGGCGGCGGACCTGGCGAGGGTCTCGTCGGGGCCGAGCAGCTGGGACGCCCAGATCTGCGCGTCGGCGTCCAGCCGGCGGCGGAGGGCGGCCAGCGGCTCGGCGCCGTCCAGCAGCGCGTCGAGCGGGGCGAGGAACCGCGCCTCGATCTCGGTGACGAGCTGCCGGTAGAGCGCCGTGTGGGTTTCGGTGGTGACGCCGCGCGCCCGTGTCCCGTCCAAGTGGTCCTCCTGTGGGAGTCCGCCCAGTCTCAGCTGCTTGTCAGCCAGCGTCAAGCAGCTGAGACCGGCGGATTTCCCCGATCCTGACCACAAGGGGTCAGGAGGCGGCGGTGGCGGTGATGCGGGCGGTGGCGATCACGTGGGAGCCCATGGCGAAGGAGGCCATGGCCGGGCTCGCGGTGGCGGGAACGCCCGCGTCCGGGACGTCCAGGGCCAGCACCGTGATCGTGTACTGGTGCGGCCCGTCGCCGGCGGGCGGGCAGGGGCCCAGGTAGGAGGCCGTCCCGGCGTCGTTGACGCCCGTGGCCGCGTCCGAGGGGACGGCGGCGGCCGTGGCCGGCAGGTTCCGCACCGACCAGTGCCAGAAGCCGCTGCCGGTGGGGGCGTCGCGGTCGAACATGGTGACGGCGAAGCTCTTGGTGGCGGCGGGGGCGCCGGACCAGTGCAGCCGGGGCGGGACGTTGCCGCCCGTGCACCCGAAGGAGTCGGAGTAGGACGCGGCGGGGAACCTGCCGTGGGCCAGGTCGGGGCTGGTCACACTGAAGTGGGCGGTGTGCTTCGGGACGCCCGCGCGGACCTTGTGGTACCCGAAGTCAGGGCCCGTCTGGGCGGACGCCGCGGCGACGGACGCGGTGGTGACGGCGATGGTCAGTGCGGTGACGGTTCGTTTCCTCATGGCTCCGACGATCGCGCCGTCTCGCGTGCTGGTACAGGCCGTCCGCATCCTGGTACGCGGAGTGCCACCCTCACCGCACCCCGGATGGGCGATGCTAGGACCCATGACGCCACGACGCGACGAGCTGGCGGCCTTCCTGCGGGCCGCGCGGGAACGGGTCCGCCCCGAGGAGGTGGGGCTCGCCGGCCTGGGCCGCCGCCGCACGCCCGGGCTGCGCCGGCAGGAGGTGGCCGAGCTCGCGGCCGTCAGCGTCGACTGGTACGTCCGGCTGGAGCAGGGACGGGTCGGCACGCCCGGATCGGCGGTCCTGGACGGCATCGCCGCCGCGCTGCTGCTGTCGCCGGCCGAGCGCGTCCATCTGCATCTGATCGCGCGCGGTGAGGCGCCGCCGCCGCAGTACGTCCCGGCGCCGCTCGGCGGGAGCCTGCGCGCCGTCCTGCAGGGGATGCCGCTGCTGCCGGCCTACGTGGTGGACTTCCGATTCGACGTCCTGGCCTGCAACGCGGCGGCGTCCGCGCTGTTCGGCCCGGAGTTCGGCCACGGGCCGCTGGGCAACACCGCCCGGATGCTGTTCCTCGTGCCGGACACCCGGGAGACCAATCTCGACTGGGCGCAGTTCGCCCGCGAGATGGTCGGCAACCTGCGCGTCAACCAGGCCCGCCACCCGGACGACCCGCGGCTGGCCGAGCTGATCGCCGAACTGCGGGCGGCCAGCCGCGAGTTCGCGGTGTGGTGGGACGACCAGCGCGTCCACGAGCGGTCGCGGGGCGTCAAGCGGATCAGGCACGAGACGGCCGGCACGCTGACCGTCGCCTACGACATGCTGGCCGCGCTCGACGGTTCCGACCAGCGGCTCTTCGTCCTCACCCCGGCCGACGGCCAGAGCGAGCGCGCGTTGCGCACGCTGGTGACGGCGCACGCCACCGCGCTGGCCACCGCCGGCTAGCCGCATTCGCCGCGAGGCAGGACATTTGTCCCGGCCGAACATGCGAGGAACGGCTCTGCCGGCGCCCCCGCTCCGAACGGCACGATCAAGGTGTCAGCAGGACATGGCACCCAAGGAGCGGACATGCACGCCACCCTCACCCGTCAGAAGGCCACCGCCGAGCCGGCCCGGCCGGACGGGCTGGACGCGATCAAGCCGCTCCCGATCTGGTTCTTCGCCTTCGAGGGCGTGCTGGGCGCGGCGTACGACATCTGCCACGTCTGGCATTTCGCGTGGGTCGTCCTCGTGGGGATCGCGGCGGTGAACGCGGTCGTCGGCCTGACGGTGCTGCGCCGCCGGGTCAAGCTGGTCAAGGCGATGCTGAAGAACGGCCGCACCCGCAAGATCGCGGTCGGGCTGATCGCGCTGCGCGTCGGCCTGCACGTGGTGCTGGGCACGCTCGGCGCGGACGTGACCGGCACCGCCGCGCACCTGGCCCTCGCCACCGGCATGGCCGCCGCGACCGTGACCCTCCTCTGGTTCGACCAGCGAGTCACCTTCCGCGCCCTGGGCCTCACCACCGTCTGACCCGCCCGGCGAGGCATTCGCGGGGAAGTGGGGGGTGGCGAGGGGGGACGCCATGACGGTGATGACGAAGGCGGTGGTCAGGATGGAGCAGAGGCCGAGGGCGGCGATCGCGGGGTGCGGGTGGTTGACGAACGGGCCGGTCACCAGCAGGAGGAACGCCTCGTAGGCGGTGGCCCAGCCGCGGGTGCTCGGGCGGCGGGCGCGGAACGCGGCGGCGAGCGCGACGGCCGCCGCCGCCAGCGCGAACGGGTAGACGGCCAGGAACATCATCGCGGTACCCACGCGGGCCTCGGCGCCCGTCGCCGCCTCCCCGAAGGCGACCATCGCCAGCCCGGCGGAGACGAGCAGCGCCGCCTGCGTCCACAGGACGGCGCGCGCCGCGGGGACCAGGCGGCGGCCGAGGGCGGTGGTGCGATCGCTCATGCCGGACACGGTGCCGCACAGCGGTGTCCCGGCGCATGGGCGCGGATACTCAGTTACCGCCGAGTAGCAATCCGCGTCAGGAGACCAGGATGGCGGCGAGCACGGCGGCCTGGCTGTGGTCCACGTCCTTGGTGGCGGTGAGGAGCGTGAGCGGGCCGGGGTCGGCGTCGTCGCGCAGGCGGGCGAGGGCCGCGGCGCGGTCCGGGTCCTTCAGTTCGGCGTCGTAGCGGCGCCGGAACTCCTCGAACCTGTCCACGGCGTGCCCGTACCACTTGCGCAGCTCAGTGGACGGGGCGACGTCCTTCTCCCAGCGGTCGAGACGGGCCTGGTCCTTGGACAGGCCGCGCGGCCACACCCGGTCCACCAGGATCCGCTCGCCGTCGCCGTCCGCGGCGTCGTCGTAGACGCGGCGCACCCTCACATCACGTCCCATACGGCCCTTCCTACCCCGGCCGGGCCGGTCATTCGCGGTCGGTCCGGGCGCGCAGGCGCTCGGCCGCCCGGCGTTCGAGCCACTGTGCCTCCCCGGCGTCCAGGTGGGAGCGCAGCTCGGCGCGGACTCCGGCCGTGAAGTCGTACGTCGCGTCCGGGCCGGCGACGCGGTGCAGGAGCCCGCCCAGCAGCACCTCCGCGAGCTGCTGATCGCCCACGCCGGCGGTGTCCGCCCCGACCATCCGCATGACGTCCAGGGTCAGCGGAACGGCGGACAGCCGGACGGCGAGCCGGAACGCCGGCGGGGACGCCGCCGCGCGGAACCGGCCGACCCGGTCGCGCGCCGAGCCCGGCTCCGCGGCCGGGTCGGCGGGCGGGACGCGGCGCGGGGCCGCCCCGGTGAACAGCGCGACGCCCTCTCGCGCGGCACCGGTGCGGCCGGTGACCAGCCGGACCCACCAGGTGATCCAGTCGGGCCGGAGCCGGATGACGGGGACGGGGACACCCGGCGGCACCGGCTCGCCGGACGCCGTCGCGACGCGGAGCCGGTTGTTGGCGGTGGCGGCGCGAGACGCCCGCACCGAGAACCGCACCCGGACCAGCTCCGGCCCGCAGCGGCGCCACAGGCGTTCGGACAGCGGCTGCACGACCGCGACCGGTCCGCCGCTCCCCCAGCGCTCCAGCAGCCCCGCCATCGTCCCGTCGTGCCAGGCCCGTCCGACGCAGTCGCTCAGCACGAGCACGATCCCCCGGCCGGAGGCGCCCAGCGGGTCCGAAGTGCCGACACGCGCCCCGGACCCGGCGCCGCGCAACACCAGGTCGCCGTCGGTGTCGAGGAGCCGGACGCGCACGTCGCGGAAGCTCGCCGAGCGCCGCAGCAGCTCGGTCACCTCGGTGATCCAGGTGTGCCAGACGACCATCGAGGCACCGTCGTCGACGACGAGGGCGGCGTCGAGGCCGCGGCCCGCGGCCGGACGCAGCACGGGCGAGAGCGCATGCGCCCCCGCAGAGGCGCGTGCCGTCGCCTCCTCGTCCAGGACGAAGTCCGTGCGGGACGTGCCCTCGCGGGCGAGCGGCCGCAGGGCGTTGACCAGGGCGGCGGCGCTGAGGTCCAGCCCCTGGGCGCGCGGCGGCGGCCCTTCGGACGGCCCCTTGGCGGCCTCCAGCGGACGCGCCGGCAGGTGCCCGGCGAGCCAGATGACGTCGGCGACCGCCTGCGCGTCGAGGGGGCCGCCCGTCTCCTCCAGCAGGGCGAGCAGCCGGTCGAGCGTCACGGGCGGCCGTCCCGCGCGTCCCGCAGGAGCAGGTCGACCAGCCGCGCGCGCTGCTGCGTCTCCCGGATCCCGTGGGAGGTCAGGTAGATGGCGTTGAGCAGCTGGTCGACGGCGACGTCGCCGTGCTCGCCGCGTTCGAGGAACCGCTGGACGACGTCCTCGGCGCCGGCCGCCGCGTCCGTCCCGAGGTGGGCCGCGACGATCGAGGAGAGCCGCGCCCGGTCCGGCCGGGCGATCTCCAGCCGCACGCAGCGGCGGACGAAGTCGGGCGGGAAGTCGCGGTCCCCGTTGCTGGTGATCACCACGATGGGGAACTCCCGGCAGCGGACGAGGCCGCCGCGCAGCACCGCGTGGCCGCCCGGGTCGTCGGTCATGACCTCGACCGACGGCAGCCGCGACGCCACCCGCGCCAGCTCCGGGATCATGAAGGCGCCGTCCTCCATCAGCGGCAGCAGGTCGCCCGGCAGGTCGAGGTCGCCCTTGTCGAGCCCGTCGATCAGCAGCACCCGCGGCATCGGGCCCGGCAGCAGCGCGGTGCCGACCGGGCCGAGCCGGATGTAGCCGCCGATGTCGCTCGCCGGGTTCTCCGGCGGGCCGGCATCCGGTGGGCCGACCTCCTGGGGGCCCGCGGGCGGCGGCAGGTTGGCGTCCTGCGCGCGGCCCAGCGCGTCGTACTCGTACAGCGCCCGCGCGAGCGTCGAGCGGCTGTTGACGGACCAGTACAGGACGCGGCCGAGCCGCAGCTCGTAGGCGATCGCGTACGCGAGCGTGGATTTGCCGGTGCCCGGCGCGCCCGTGACCAGCAGCGGCCGGCGCAGCAGCAGCGCCGCGTTGATGATCTCCACGGTCTCGGCGGGCGTCCGGTACGACTGCGGGTTCCCGAACCGCCGCGCGCCCTCGTGCACCTCGGACCCGCGCGGAGGCTGCGAGTAGTCGGGGCCGCGCCCGCCGAACGTGCGCCAGGGAGGCGGCGGCGGGAGGCGCCTGATGCCGGCGTGCGGCTCGCCCGTCCCCTGGTAGATCAGCCAGCTGTCGTCGGGTCCCGTCATGGCCACCTCATCGCTCCGGGTGCGCGGCGTCGATCACGGCCTGTTCCTCACAACGGTGCCCGAAGGGCAGGGAACCCGCCAGGGAAGCGGCCGGGATCGTCCCACAGCAGCCCGAAACCCACTTCCTGCCCCCGCTCTTGCGCCGACCTGCGCCACTCATGGACAAGTTGCGGCAACCGCGGCAGGTCCCTGCTATGAAACGTCGACACAAAGGGGTTCTCTTCGGAACTGCGAGTGTCCCCCGCCCGCCGCCAGACGATCGCGGGCAGTCCCGCATCCACCATAGGAGCGAATGACCTTGGCGTGAATTCGAGGGTCAGGAGGTCGGCGTTGCTCTGATCGTGCCACTCGAATTGTGGTTGTACGACGAACGCCGCCACTGCGGCCTGTGGTGAATGCAGACGCTCCCAGTGCCGCCGCCAGCGGTCGTGCAGCGCCGCGTCGGAGGAGTGGATCCGCTCGTAGCTGCGGACGACGACCGGCGCCACGCTGCCCAGTGGTTCGGCGCCGATCGTCCACCGTTCGACCGGGAGGTCGAGCATCCGGTTGGGCAGGATGAACTCGATCATCATCTCGGACCCGTTCACCCTGCCGCGGAACTCGTTGAACGGCTCCGCGAGCGATGCCGGGATGTCGCGGAGCGGTGTGGCCTGGTCGTCCATGCGCAACGGCACCGGGTGGTCGCCCTGTTCCTGCGCCCAGACCGTGACGAGGTAGCCGTCGTCGTCGACTCCGCTGGGCTGGAGTTGCACGGTCAGGAAGTGCGCCGCGCCGGGCCGCGCCGGCGTCCGGTCCGGGACCTGGCGCGTGAGGTCGGGCAGGACGGACGTCTCCTCGGGCTCGTCCTGCCTCGCGGGCGGCGCCACGGTGACCTTCAGCTCGTCGGTGCGGGCGATGATCCCGCGCGGGGTGAGCAGGCTGAGCCACAGAGCGCCGGGGCCGGCGTGCTCGCCCGCGACCGCGGCGAAGCGGACCGGGCCGTACGTCCCGCCGAACCGGTGCAGCACCAGGGTGGACTCGCCGATCGCCTCCACGGCGATCCCCGGCCCGCCGTCCAGCAGGAACGTGAAGGAGAACTCCTCCTCCTCGTACGGCCAGCCGCCGTCGCCGGCGAGCCGCAGGTCGGCCTCGACGAGGTAGGTGGTGCCGGGCGTCATCCGCCGCGGCCAGCGGACGACCGGCTCGACCTCCAGTCCCAGGGTCGTCGTCGCCATGTCACCCGCCTCCGCCGTACAAGGCGATGGTCGTGTCCGGGCCGCCGAAGTACAAGTACATGAAGGCGCTCACGAAAGGCAGCAGTTCCTTGCTCCGCGGGCGGTCGGCGACCGGCGGCAGGTCCGTCACGGCGATCGTCCGGCGGTAGTCGCGCAGCGCGGTCGCGACGCCGAGGCCGGACGGCTCGCCCATGCCGGCGAGCAGGTGCGCGGCGACCCGGTGCGCCTCGTCCTCCAGGACGGCTCCCGCCGTGCCCAGGAACCCGGCCGCGCCGGACCGCAGGAACACCTCGGCGAACCCGCGCGTGGTGGCGTCGTTGTACTCGGGGTCGTCTATAAGCCGGCCCGAATGGCAGGCGTTGACGAACACCAGCCCGCCGCCGTCCGCGACGCGCGGGAAGGTCCGCCAGTCGACCTCGCCGACGGCCAGGTCACCGAGCGTGAAATCGAACCCCGTGCTCCCGTACTCGCCGTGGCAGGCGATGTAGACCAGGGCCGGTCCGGGGCCCGACGTCTCCAGATGGGAGATCAGCTCCCAGAGGGTGGGCGACAGGCGGTGTGCGGCCAGCAGGTCGCGGTCGCGGCTCATCTCGTCGGCGACGTAGCCCGCGACGCTCCCACGGCGGTCGGCGGACGCGTACGGGAGCGGGCCGCCGGGCGCGTGGACGGTCGTCCAGCGGGTGACGACGGCCAGCGCCCCGAGCCACGCGCCGGGCCCGCCGGACCCGGCCTGGTCGACCCAGAGCAGCTCCCACGGGATCTCGAACCCGCTGTCGTCCCAGATGATCAGCCGCAGGTCGTCGCCGTGCCGGTCCCGGATCCGGCGGATCCAGCCGAGCAGCTCGTACTTGCTCCTGGACCAGCTGCGCATCCGGTTCAGGCTGCGGGTCGGCGACTCCCCGCCGGACTCCCCCGAGATCAGCGTGCCGAGCGCGATGCGCGGCGGGCGGCCGTGCCGCCCGTTGCGCGTCGGGGGCAGGTCCTCGCCGCAGCAGCAGAAGCCCACCAGCTCGAAGACCGGTTCGCCGGCGCCGTCCAGCCGGGCGCGCTGGACGGTCAGCTGGGCGGTGGCCTGCGGCAGGGACGCGTGCGCGTCCACCGGGCCCGCGCCGAGGCCGCGCGGTTCTTCGCTCGGCTGTTCCAGGTCGGACGGCCCGGAGTCGGGTGGGGGGCTCGGGGGCGGCACCGGGGCGGGCAGGAGCCCGGGAAGCCGCCACCGCGAGCGGTTCACCATTCCGGCTCTCCCGCCGGCCCGGTGTCCTGCGGGTCGCCGGCGGACCGCAGTTCGGCGCCGAGCGCTTCGGCGAGCCGGGCGGTCAGGAACCGCTGGGGCCGGGGACCCGGGTCGAGGACGACGCTGCGCACCCCCGCCAGCCTGCGGATACGCGCGGCAACGGCCAGCGCGTCGTCCACGCCCTGCGTGGAGACGGGCGGGACGAGCCGCCCGGTCCGGCTCGCGGACAGCGGGACGTTGCCGCGGCCGTCCGTCGCGACGAGGAGTACCGCGTCGGCGGCGGGCAGTTCCCGGCGCAGCAGCCGCTCGGCGAGCAGGAGGCCGTGCGCCAGCGGGGTCGCGCGTCCCGGCGGGCGGTCCAGCGCGTCCGCGACCCGCGGGTCGAGCAGGTTGCGGGTGGTGAGCAGGCGGGCGCGCAGCTCGTCGTCGCCCGTCCCGACCTCGATCAGGCCGACCGTCGCCCGCGCGGTGTACATCCAGTGCAGGTAGGGCGCGAGCGCGTCGGGCCAGTCCGCGCCGGCGGTGTGGTCGAGCAGCAGCACGGCCATGAGGGGCGGCCGGGCGGCGCGGCGGTGCGCGCGCAGGTCGGCCGCCGCGAGGTGCAGCGGATGCGGCGGGCGCGCCTCGTGGTGGCCCGGGCAGCGGACGGCCTGGAAGGGGGCGGCGGCGAGCAGTGTCGGCACGATGGCGAGGTCGTGCAGGTCCGTGGCGCGGACGGTGCCGATGGACGGGCCGCGGGCGTCGCGGCGGCCCCGCCCCGGCGCGAGCGGGGCGCGCAGCGGCAGCCGTTCGGCGTCTCCGGGCTCGTCGTCCGGCCGGGCGCGGGCCGTCCCGCAGGACGGGCCGGGGGACGCGCCCGCGAGCGGCGCGGGTTCGGTGACGGCCGGGTCCAGGGCCTCGGCCGTCATCGGGATCACGGCGTTGACGGGCTCGGTGACGAGCCGCGGCGGCGCGTCGCCCGTGGCGTCCGCCGTCCCGGCCGATGCGATCGGGTCCGCCGGACCGGACGCGCCGGACGCGGCGCGAGGGCCGGGCCCGGCGAGCAGCCCGAGCAGCCGCGCCGCCTCATCGACATCCGCCGGGGTGGCCGCGCCCGCGCCGCGGAGCGCGGCGATCGCGCGGGCGGTCCGGGCGAGGGCGAGGTCGGTGCGGGTGCCCGCGTCCGGTCCGGCGAGCTCGACGGCCCGTGCGGCCGCGTCCTCCGGCAGGGCCGGGACGGGGAGACCGGCGGGCGGCCGGTGGATCGGCACGCCGCGCGCCCCGTCGGCCAGCCCGGCGGCGTCGATCCGGAGCGGGAACCGGTCGAGCAGGTGCGGCGGCAGCCGGGCCGCGTCCGCCCGCGCGCAGGCGGCGAGCCACCGGGTCCGCGGGCGCCACGCGACGCTCAGCCCGTGCCGTTCCACGTGCGCGACGTCGGCGCCGAGCGCGCTCACCGCCGCGCGCCGGCCCGCGAGACTGAGGCGGGCCAGGTCCGGTACCGCCGCGACGGCGGGACGGTCGGCGGCGAGGCGGCCGGGAACGATCCGCAGCCCGTCGCGCCCGGCGTCCACGGCAATCCACAGCCCGTCGTCGGTGGTGGCCGCGCCGAGCACGACGAGGGGGCCGAACCCGTCGGCGAACCGGCGGGCGACCTCCACGAGCGTCCGGGGCGGCATGCCGAGGAACAGCACCCCGGACAGCCGGTCGTCGGCGGCCGCGCAGGACAGCGCCGTCCCCACCCGGTCCGACGCCGCGCCGGCCACGGTCAGGCCTGCGCGCCGAGCGCGGCCAGCCGCCGCGCGTCCTCGCCGGTCCAGCCGATGCCGTCCCCGTGGGCGGCGTCGGGCCTGCGGTGCGGCAGCGCGTACGGCGCGGCCTCCGCGACGTCGGCGGCGGTGACCTCCCGGCGGCCGTCGAGGGTGACGAGCGCGATCGCGGCGCGCGCCGTCACCGCCTCGGCGCGGTGGCCGACCGCGCCGAACGCCTCGGCGACCCGCGCGCACAGCGCGGCCATCGCGGGCGGGAGGTCGACGCCGGGCCAGGCGTCGCGCGCGGCCGCCAGCCGGTCCAGCAGCCGCCGGTCGCGGGCACGGCCCTCCTCCAGCCACGGCGAGCCGCCGTCCGCGACGGCCCGCGCGCACTCGCGCTCGAACCTCAGCACGGTGAGCAGGATCTCCTGCCGCTCCGCCGCGCCGCGCGCCGCCGTCACCGGGACGACCATCCCGAACCGGTCGAGCAGCTGGGGCCGAAGCCCGCCCTCCTCGGGGTTCATGGTGCCGACGAGGGTGAACGACACCGGGACGTCCGGCAGGTCCAGCCCCTCGCGCTGGACGACCAGGACGCCGGTCGACGCCACGTCCAGGATGAGGTCGACGACGTGGTCGTCCAGCAGGTTCACCTCGTCGACGTAGAGCAGCCCGCCGCCGGCCTGCTCCAGCAGGCCCGGCTGCCGCTCCGGCGCGCCGCGCATCAGCGCGTCGACGTTCCAGCCGCCGAGCACCCGGTCGTCGGTGGCGTTGATCGGCAGCGTCACCGGCAGCGCGCCGCCGTGCACCATCCGGGAGAACGCGCGGACCGTCGTGGACTTCGCGGTGCCGCGCTCCCCGGTGATGAGCAGCCCGCCGATCGACGGCGCCACGAAGCACAGCTCCAGCGCCCGCAGCAGCGGACGCTGCCCCACGATGCGGCTGTACGGGAGGATCTCGATGGTCATTCGGGGTCCGCGCCGCCGCCGCGCAGGCCGGTCCAGCGCATGACGACCTGGAGCTGCGCGCCGCCGGCGAGTTCGACGATCTTCGCGCCGGCCTTGGTGTCCAGCTTCACCGCGAGCTGCATCTCCAGCTCGTCCGGCCTCGCGTCGGTCATCGCCTCCAGCCGCGCGTGCATCGCCTCGGCGCACGACTCGACCAGGTCGAGCGCCTCGGCGAACAGCGGCCGGCTCAGCTTGATCACCTTTTCGGCGAGCCCGCCGCGGGTGGCGTCCCCGTAGATCTCCGCCAGGTCGGCGCCGGCCGCCTCGTCGTCGGACTCGTCCACCTCGATGAGGATGCGCGCTCCGCCCGCACCGTTGTCCACCGAAACGACGGCCATCCGGCCCCCTCCCGCCGCGCGACGACGCTCCCGGAAACGCGCGGGAGCCGAGCCCATCGGCTCCATGGTCGCGAACGGGGCCGCCGCGGCGCAACGAGAGCGGGCGAAAAGCCCGGCACCGGCCAGCCCGGGCCCGGGGACGGGGGACGGGCCCGGGGGTCAGTCGAAATGGAACGCGTGGTGCTCGGCGGCGGTGCGGCGGGCGAACTCGCCGGCCAGCGCGCGGCCGAGGACGTCGTCGTCGGGGCGGTGCCGCTCCAGGTACTCCAGGGCCTCGGCCAGCTCCCCGGTGGTCAGGCGGCGGAGCGGTTTGCCAGTCCAGCGCGGGTGCGGGGCGTTCGGCGGGCCGGGGCGCGGGGCGGGCGGGCGCGTGCTCACGGGATCGGGGCCTTTCGGTTGCGACCGCGCGGCGGCCGGTGCGGAATGGTCGGTTCGAATAGGATCGGCGGGTGCATTGGTGGAGCCAGCAAGCGTGCGACGCGTCGGCCGAGGCGCAGGCCGCGGACCCGTCGCCGGCAAATCTCATGGCGGCCGCCCAGGTGCAGGCGATGATCTCGATGGCGGAGGCGCTGCACCGCATCGCCGCGGTTCTGGAAGATCGCGATGAAAGGGCGCCGTCCGCCGTCCGGCCGAAATAGCCCTCGCAATGAAATACCGGTGTGCCCCGGGCGGGGGGCACACCGGTCTTCACCGCGTGTCAGACATCGCTGAACGATTTGCGTTCGGTCCTGCCGTTCGCGTGCGAGGCGAGCCGCGAGGTCTTGCCGAGCGGCGGGCGCGGCGGCGGGACCGTCGCGGGCTCGGCCGGATGGTCCGGCTCGGCCGCGACCGGGGCGAGCCGCTCGTCGTCGGCGGGGACGGCCCGGGCCTCCTCGTGCGGGCGGTCGCGCAGCCGCCTGGCCGCCTGCCGCAGGGCCCGCTCGCCGACCAGCCGGGTCAGCTCGAGCCCCCAGCAGTCCAGCTTGTCGGCGTCGGTGAGGTCGTCGCGGGCGCTCAGCTCGGCGGCGAGGCCGCCGAGCCGCTGCGCCTCGGCCAGGTCGAACTCGCGCATGAGGTGGCAGCACAGCTCGGCGAGCGCGGCGTGGTCGCGCTCGAACGACAGCTCCGCGAGGTCGTTGTGGGAGAGCCGGCTGAGGGCGCGCTTGCGCTCCAGCTCGCCGTCGGCGATCCGCAGGATCCCGTTGAGCAGCGCGACCGGCCCGGTGCCGGTCGCGGTCGTCTGCGCCGGGGCGAACGACATACGCAGGACGGCGGCCGAGCCGAGCCCCGCGGCGATGACCCGCACGACCAGCAGCGCGGTCGGCGGCATCGTGTAGGGCAGCCCGAACCGCCAGCCGGCCGCGGTGACCGCGATCAGCGCGACCACGGACGCGCCGGTGTTGACCAGGGCGAACAGCAGCCCGCCCGGGGACAGCAGCGCCGCGACGGGCTTGTCGCGGTAGCGGGCGATGAGTTCGGCGACTCCGATCGCGCCGCCGATCAGGGCGGCGAGGAACATCTCGATGATCATGACCTTCGTCTCTATGCGCTGCGGGCGTTCATGCGGCCGAACGGGTACTCCTCGGTCCGGCCCCGGCGGGACAGCAGGGCGGGCCGCTGCCGGGCGGTCAGTTCCGCCCGCTCGACCTCGAGGAAGACCAGCAGCCATTCCGCGGGACCCGCCGCGAGGCCGCTGTGCGAGCGCATCGCCTGCTCGCGCGCGCCGAGAAAGGTGAGCAGCCAGCCGGTGGGACCGGCGGCCGTGGAGGTTCGAATTCGGGAATCCATGTCGGAGACCATTCCGCAGCGTGCCCCGGAAGTCGACCTCCGACGCGTCAAGTTTTCCGCACCGCGCCGAGGAAAAGGGTCATCGCGACAGTCCGCCGGAACCATCACATGGGCCGCACCGATCTTCTCGCCATTGCCGGGGAATCCGATTCCATTTGACCGATGATTTGGATTACTTTGCCAAGAGTTCCGGTTCGGCCGGCGCAGGGAGATCGCCCTTTCAGCTCCGCGCCCGCCGGCCGGGCGCCCGCGATCAGGCGGCGCCGGTCGGGCGGCACCCGTCAGGCGGCGGGGGTCAGGTCCTCGTCGCGGGAGACCAGCGCGGTGTACGGGCCGCCGGCGGCGAGCAGCTCGGCGTGCGTGCCGCGCTCGGCGACGCGGCCGTGGTCGAGGACGGCGATCTGGTCGGCGTCGCGAACGGTCGACAGCCGGTGCGCGATGGTGATGGTGGTGCGTCCCTCGGCGAGCGCGTCGATGGCCTGCTGGACGGCGTGCTCGGTCTGGGTGTCGAGGGCGCTGGTCGCCTCGTCCAGGACGAGGATCGGCGGGTTGCGCAGGATCGTCCGGGCGATGGCGAGGCGCTGCTTCTCGCCGCCGGAGAACCGGTAGCCGCGCTCGCCGACGACGGTGTCGTAACCGTCCGGCAGCCCGGCGATGTGGTCGTGGATCTGCGCGGCGCGGGCGGCGGCGTGCAGTTCGGCGTCGGTCGCGTCGGGCTTGGCGAAGCGCAGGTTGTCGGCGACGGACGCGTGGAACAGGTAGGTCTCCTGGGAGACGACGCCGACGGCGGCGGACAGGTCGGCGAACGACAGGTCGCGCACGTCCACGCCGTCGATGGTGACGCGTCCGGACGTGGTGTCGTACAGCCGCGGCACGAGGTAGCTGAGGGTGGTCTTGCCGGATCCGGTCTCGCCGACGACGGCGAGCGACGACCCGGCGGGAACGTCCAGGTCGATGCCGGTGAGCGCCTCCGCGCCGGGCTCGTAGGAGAAGCCGACGTGCTCGAAGCGGACGTGGCCGCGGGCGCGGGGCAGCGGGCGCGGCGCGGCGGGCTCCTCCAGGCCGGGTTCGAGGTCGAGGTACTCGAAGATCCGCCCGAACAGCGACATCGAGCTCTGCACGTCCACCGAGGTCTGGAGCAGCTGGACGGTCGGCCGGAACAGGCTGGTCTGCAGGGTCGTGAACGCGACGAGCGTGCCGATCGACACCAGCGGGTGGCCCTGCGAGACGGTGAGGCCGGCGGCCCAGTAGGTGAGGGCGGGCATCGCCGCCATGACGATCTGGATGGTCGACTGCCGCCACCGTCCCGCCATGCTCGCGCTGATCTCCAGGTCGGCGAGGTCGCGGGAGTCGCCGGCGAACCGGTCGGTGAGCGCGGGCGAGCGGCCCATGGTGCGGCCGAGCAGGATGCCGCTGACCGACAGCGACTCCTCGACGATCGCCGACATCGCGGCGAGCTGCCGCTGCCGCCGCGCGGTGATCCTGCGGCGCTCGTTGCCGACGCGGCGGCTGATCCACACGAAGAACGGCAGCGTGACCATCGTGACGAGGGTGAGCCGCCAGTCGAGGGCGAGCATCGCGATGGCGGTCGCGGTGACGGAGGTGAAGTTGGAGACCAGCGAGGTGACCGTGCTGGTGACGGTGGACTGCATGCCGCCGATGTCGTTGGCGATCCGCGACTGGACCTCGCCGGTGCGGGTCCGCGTGAAGAACGCCAGCGGCATCCGCTGCAGGTGCGCGTAGACGGCGGTGCGCAGGTCGTGCATGACGCGCTGGCCGACGCCGGTGGAGATGTAGGTCTGCAGGACGGAGAACACGCTGGTCGCGACCGAGATGGCGATCATGCCGAGGGCGAGGACGGACAGCAGTCCGGTGCGGCCCTGCGGGAGCGCGACGTCCAGGATGTGGCGCAGCATGAACGGCGAGGCCAGCGAGACGAGCGCGGACAGGCCGACGAGCAGCGCGACGGCGGTGAGCCGGGCGCGGTAGGGGACGAACAGGCGCAGGATGCGCTGGCGGTCGAAGTCTTTGGTGGCGGGGCTGGTGGTGGGCTTGGCGGCGGGGTTCGCGGTGGGGTCCTTCGCCATGGGCGGCTCCTTCGCTCCGGGGGTTCCTCAGCCTAACTGAGCTTAGCTCATAATTATTTCTGCACAACTATGAGCTAGGCTCGGCGGCATGGAGAACGATCTGGCCGACCTGTTCCTCCGGGCGGCCAAGCGCATACGCCGGCACCAGGTCGAACGGCTCGCGCCGCTCGGCCTCACCCCCGCCCAGTCGCGGGCCCTGCGCGTCATCGTCGGCACCGACGGGCCGCTGCGGATGACCGACCTCGCCCGGCGCCTCGACATCGTCCCGCGCTCCGCCACCACGCTGGTGGACGCCCTGGAGGCCGACGGCCTCGTCACCCGCGAGCCGGACCCGGCCAACCGCCGGTCCCTGCTCGTCCGGCCGACAGGGAAGGGACGCGACGTCCGCGCGACGATCACGGGCACCCGGCGGGAGGCGGCGCGCGAGGTGCTCTCCCCGCTGTCGGACGAGCAGCGCGAAACCCTGCGCGACCTGCTCACCGTCATCGACGGCGCCGCCGCCGGCGACGCCGGGAGGCCGCGGCGGCTGTCAGGGAGCTGACAATCGGGGCGGCCGGAACCATCCCGTCCCTGCCTAGCGCCGGGGCGCCGCCGGGCGCAACCTGGTAGGCCCGGTGGCTTCCGGGTCGCGAGTTCCAGGAGGGTGCCTTGAGCCGGTCCGCCCGTTCCGCCGCCTCGTCCGCCGCGCGTTCCGCCGCCCGTCCCGCCGCCTCGGACTTCCCGCTGGCCGGCGTGCCCGCCGGCCTCGCCGAGCCGCTGCGGCCGCACCTGGAGGCGGCGGCGGCCGAGATGGTGGGCGAGATCCAGGGGCTCGTCCCCGAGTACGCGCGGCCGCCGGAGAGCCGCTACGGGCGCCGGATGCGGTGGGCCGTCGAGCAGAGCGTCCGGCAGTTCGTGGACGCCATCGGCCGGCCCGACATCGACTGGGGGACGGTCACCGGCATCTTCGAGGGGATCGGCGCGTACGAGGCGCGCAAGGGCCGCAGCCTCGACGGACTGCAGACCGCGATCCGGGTCAGCGGGCAGGTCGCCTGCCGCCGGTTCATCAAGGACGCGCGGCGGCTCGGCTGGTCGCTGGAGACCCTCGGCAAGATCACCGAGTCGCTGTTCGTGTTCCTGGAGCGGATCGCCGGCGCGGCCGGGCAGGGGTACGCGCGGGCGCAGGGCGAGCTGGCGGGCGAGCGCGAGCGCTTCCGCCGGCGGCTGCGCGACCTGCTGGTCATGGACCCGCCGGCCAGCGACGAGGCGATCGGGGAGCTGGCGCGGGCGGCGGGCTGGCAGGTGCCGCGGACGCTCGCGGTGGTCGCGTTCCGCCTCGATCCCGGGCAGGCCGTCCCGGTGCTGCCGCCGGCGTTCCTCGCCGACTGGGACGCCGCCGACCCGTACGTGATCTGCCCCGACCCGGACGGCCCCGGCCAGGACCGGCTGCCGGCGGCGATCACCGGGACGCGCGCGGCGGCGATCGGGCCGACCGTCCCGCCGGCGCGGGCCGCGCTGTCGCTGCGCTGGGCGCGGCGGGCGCTCGCGCTGATCGAGCGCGGCGTGCTGCCCGGCAAGGAGCCGCTGCGCTGCCTGGACCACCTGCCGAGCCTGGTCGCGGCGCAGAGCGAGGAGCTGCTGGACGTGGCGCTGGCCGCCCGGCTCGGGCCGCTGATGGACCTCGCTCCGCACCGCCGGGACGCGCTGTCGCGGACGCTGCTGACGTACATGGAGTGCCGCGACAACGCGGTGGCGGCGTCGGAGCGGCTCCTCGTGCACGAGCAGACCGTCCGGTACCGGATACGGCGGCTGGAGGAGAGCCTCGGCGGGATCATGCTGGATCCGGACCGCCGCATCGAACTGTTACTCCTGCTGCACCACCTGGTCCGCCTCGACTCCGGGGACCGGCGCCTGTCTCCCGCCTGACGGCACGGGACGGCGGCGGCGACCGGTGAGCAGGTCGCCGCCGCCGTCCCGGGGCGGGGTCGGGAGCCGGATCAGCCGTTCGGGCAGGTGTCGAGGTATTTCGCGATGCCGGCGTCCGGCTTCGGCGCGGGGCAGAGGAACTGGTCGTAGCGGGTGTCATTGTCGACGAACCGCTTCATCCACGCGATGGAGTACTTCGCGATGGTGGTGTTCGGCGAGACGAAGGTCATGTGGCCGGCGTTCTTCAGCAGCAGGTACGCCTTTTCCGGGGCCGTCTTGATGTTGTTGTAGTACGACTCCGCCATCGACGAGGCGGGCGCGATGAAGTCGTTGTCCGCGCCCATGATCAAGGTCGGGGTCGCGATGTTGGGGAAGTTGTAGTTCGTGTCCCACGGCGCGAGCGGGATGTCGGCCTTGAGCGAGGGCCGCTTGTTGGCGGCCTCCAGCGTCCCGCCGCCGCCCATGGAATGGCCCATCACGGCGGTGCGGCTCGTGTCGATGCGGTTCTTGACGCTGCTCTTGCCGGTCAGCCAGTCCAGTCCGGCGAGGAGCTGGTCGCCGCGCGCGGCGGGGACGTCGACGAGGCTGTTGGTCTCCAGGGTCATGACGACGAAGCCCTGCGAGGCCAGGCGCGGCCCGTACCAGGAGATCCACGCCTCCGGGGAGACGAAGCCGGGCGAGACGACGATGGCGCCGAACGTCCCCTGGCTGAGGTCGGTGGGCGCGTAGATGGTGCCCTTGTTGAAGCCGGTGCCGCTGCCCGCCGGAACGGGGATCGTCTCGATGGCGAAGGGGCCCTTCTCCGCGGTGACGCTCGCCTCGGTCGGCGCGGGCCCGCGCTGATACGGATTGTCGGCGAGCCTTATCGTGCTCGCCGGTTTCACCGGTTTCGCGGGTGCTGCGCTGGCGGCCGGTGCCAGGGCCGCGCCGGCGGCGAGCACGGCGGCGACGGGGAGAAGCCGGAACGAATTGGCGACGTGCCTGTTCATCGGGGCGAGCCCTTCACTAGCCGGAACCGCGACGGGTGGGTTATCGCGGGTTCCAGAATTGTGGGCCGCCCGGGCGTCCGCCGCTGCTTATGCGGCGACGCCTTATCTCCGGCGGGCTTATAGCGAAGTTACAAAGCGGTGAAGCGGCGGAGGCGCGGAGCCGGGCCGAGAACTACGGAGAGGGGCCACTCCCCCCAGAGTGACCCCTCTCCCCCCGTTCCGCGGGCCGGCCCGAACGCGCACTGGGGACGGCCGCTCCCCCCGAAGCGGCTTCGGCGCGGGGCGCCCTGCGGATGAGAAGACGGTAGCGAGCCGCTCACCGGCCGATCGAGGCTTCAACCGGCCGCATCGACGAACGGTGCACTGTGTGCGACGAACGGAACACGCTCCGCGTTCGCACACCTTCCCTCCGCGCGCACGGACGGCCGGTGCGGCCGATCGGTTCGCGCCGCGGGGGCAGGTGTAAGCGAGGTGTAATCCGGCCGTCCTACCGTTGCCGCCGTGGAGATCCACCGCACCGGGACGGTACGTCCGCCCGGGTCAGGGGACGGGCCGCACGGGGGTCGGTCCGTCGCACGCGGCGGCGGTGGTCACCACAGCAGGTGCGCGACCGACCCGGCCTCGGTGGGGACGCCGAGCGCCTCGAAGATCTCCAGCGCCTCGCGGCGCGGGTCGGCCGGGGCGTCGCCGCCCCCGCCGTCGCCGGGCCCGGCCACGTCGAGGAGGGCGCCGAGCAGGAACAGGCACTTGGCGCGCCACAGCGGCACCGACACCTCGGTGGCCAGCTTCAGGGCGCGTTCCAGCAGCCGCCTCGCCGCCGGGAGGTCACCGCGGTCCCAGTACAGGTCCGCCAGGACGTACAGGATGCGCGCCCGCATCAGCGGGTCCGCGCGCTCCTCGGCGAGGCTCAGCGCCAGCCGCAGCGACCGCTCGGCCTCCTCCGGGCGGCCGAGCGCGAAGCTCGTGCAGCCGAGGCCGTGCGCGGCGTACATCCCGACGAGCCGGCTGCCCGCCGCGGTGCCCGCCTCGTCGATGTGCTCGAACAGCGGCCTGGCCTCGCCGGGCCGGCCGAGCGCCAGCAGCGCCTGCCCGATCCAGTACCCGGCCTGCAGCTCGACGCTGGTGTAGCGGGCGCGGCGCGCCAGGTCGCGGGCCATGGCCAGGACGCCGACCGCGTCGTGGGCGGCGCCGCGCTCGTACTGGGAGCAGCCGATCACCAGCACGGCGTGGGACTCGCCCGCGACGTCGCCGACCCGCCGGAACAGCTCGCGGGCCCGCCGCCCGTCGGCCTCGGCGTCGCCGAACCGGCCCGTCATCCGGTGCACGGTGGCGAGCTGGCGGAGCGCGAGCGCGGTGCCGTGCGGGTTCCCGGTCTCCTCGAACAGCCGCAGCGCGGCGCGGACGGACCGCAGCGCCCGGTCGTAGTCGCGGCGCGCGCACGCCAGCTCCGTGGTGCGCTCCAGCAGCGCCGCCTCGCCGCGCAGGTCGCCGGCCGCCCGCACGACCGGCAGCGCGTCCGCGACGACCTGCTGCCAGTCGTCGGTGTAGTGCACCGGCTGCAGCAGGACGCCCGCGCGGACCGCGAGCTCCCAGCTCGGCTCGGACTCGCCGAGCCGCGCGGCCTGCCGGACGGCGGAGATGAGCGCGAGCCGCTCGGCCTCCATCCACGCCGCCGGGTGGCGGAGCGACCAGCCGATCGTCGCGTCGTCCAGCGGATGCCGGGCCGCGCCGCCCGCCCCGAGGACGTCGCCGCCGCCGGTGACCAACTCCACCATCCGGTCGGTCATGTACAGCCAGCCGCCGGCGACCCGCCGCAGCGCCGCGGCGCGCTCGTCCGGGTCGTCCTCGTCCCGGCAGAGCTCGCGGGCGTGGTCGCGGACGAGGTCGTGGAACCGGTAGCGGACGACCCCGGAGACCCCGACGTCGGCGGGGCCGCCGGTACCGGCGTCCGGCGGTCGCGCGCCGGGGACCGCGGGCAGGCCCGCCGCGTCCAGCAGCTGCGCGTCGACCAGCGTCTCCAGCAGCTCGCCGACCTCGCCGGGCGGGCGGTCGAGCAGCGCCGCCGCGGTCCAGCAGGCGACGTCGGGCGCGTCGAGCAGGCCGAGCAGCCGGTACAGCCGCCGCGCGTCCGGGCCGAGGCCCTGGTAGCTGAGGTGCAGGGTGGTGCGGACGCTGAGGCCGCGCTGCGTCAGCTCGTCCAGCCGGCCCTGCTCGCGCATCCGGCGGACGAAACCGGCGATGCTCCAGTGCGCCTTGGCGGCGAGCCGGGCGCCGGCGACCCGCAGCGCCAGCGGCAGGTGCCCGCACATCCGGGCGAGCGTCGCGGCGGCCTCCGGCTCGGCGGCGACCCGGTCCGGGCCGGCGATGTGCGCGAGCAGGCCGACGGCCTGCTCGGGGGTCAGCACGTCCAGCTCGATGAGCCGCGCGCCGGGCAGCGCGGTGAGCCGGGTCCGGCTGGTGATGACGGCGCGGGACAGCCGGCCGCCGGGCAGCAGCGGCTCGACCTGCGTCTCGTCGGCGGCGTTGTCTAGCACGACGAGGATGCGCCGGTCGGCGAGGATGCTGCGGTACAGCGCGGCGCGCTCGCCGGGGCTCTCCGGGACGGCGGCGGCGTTCACGCCGAGGGCGCGCAGGAACCGGCCGAGCACCTCGGCGGGGTCGGCGGGGTCGCGCTCGGCCCCCCGCAGGTCGACGAAGAGCTGGCCGTCGGGGAAGGCGCCGCGGAGGCGGTGCGCGATGTGCACGGCGAGGGTCGTCTTGCCGATGCCGCCCATCCCGGCGACGGCCGACACCGAGACGGGGGCGTCGCCCTCACCGTCGTCCGACAGCAGCGCGAGCATGCTGCCGATCTGGTCGCCGCGCCCGGTGAAGTCCGGCACGGCGGGCGGGAGCTGGCTCGGCCGCTCGGGGCGGACGCGGTCGCTCTCGGCCTGCCGGCCCGGGGAGCGGTCGCCGCCCGGGTCGTCCCCGGACGGTCCGGAGGCGGCGGGGCCGGTCTCCTGGCGCAGCACGCGCAGGTGGACGTCGCGCAGCTCGGCTCCGGGGTCGACGCCGAGCTGGTCGAGCAGCCGGGCCCGCGCCTCCTCGTAGGCCTCCAGCGCCTCGGCCTGCCGCCCGCACGAGGCGAGCGCCTCGATCCACACGGCGAGCAGCTGCTCGTCCAGCGGGTGGTCGCGCACCAGCGGGTTCAGGTGCGGAAGGGCGCGCTCGGGCGCGCCGGCGGCGAGCACCGTCCGGGCGTGCTCCATCGCCGCCTCGACCCGCTCGCGTTCCAGCCGCTCGACGGCGGCCTGGTCGACGGAGTCGGGCGAGACGTCCTCCAGCGCCCGGCCGCGCCACAGCCCGAGCGCCCGTTCCAGCGCGCCGGCGCGCCGGCCGGCGGGCAGCATCGCCGCGTCGGCGACCGCGCGGCGGAACACCGCCGCGTCGACCTCGGCGCCGGGCAGTTCCAGCGCGTACCCGTTGGTGGTGCGGACGACCTCGACGCCCGGCCCGGCGGTCTCGGTCAGCCAGCGGCGCAGCCGGTACACCGCGACGGCGAGCGTCGAGTCGGAGATGACGGACTCGCGGGTGCCCCACAGCAGCGACTTCAGCGTGTCGTCGCCGAGGCCGGTCAGCCCGGCGAGACCGGCGAGGGCGAGCGCGCCGAGCAGCGCGCGGGCGATGCCGGAGGCGGGCAGCGCGAGGCGGCCGGCGCGCTCCACGCCGACCCGCCCGAGCACGACGATCCGGACGTGCTCGCGCTCCTGTTCCGCCCCGCGCTCGGTGCGCATGCCCGTCACTCCCGACGTCGCCTCCCGTGCAAAGTGGACCCCACCATTTGATCAAAGCAGGGGCCGGTCCGGAGAGTGCATTTTTGCACGGTCGTGCGAAAACGCACCGGGCGTCATCGCGGCCCGCCGGCTCGCCCATTAACGGCCTGATGAAAAAGACGATTACATCTATCCGTTATCCCGGCGGCGCGGCGCCGGGAGAGATGGGACAGGATGGAGGCGAGGTCGAAGGGAGATCGGATGGCGGGACAGGTGCGGCCGATCACGCTGGTCGGGACGCCGGTCCTGCACCAGGCGTGCCGGCCGGTGCAGGAGTTCGACGCGGCGCTGGCGGAACTCGCCGACGACATGTTCGCCAGCATGTACGCGGCGGAAGGCGTCGGCCTGGCCGCCAACCAGATCGGCGTCGACCTGCGGATCTTCGTCTACGACTGCCCGGACGAGGACGGCGGGCGGCACAAGGGGACGGTCGTCAACCCGGTGCTGGAACTGCCGGACCTGGCGGACCGGCGCCTCGACGACAGCGAGGAGGGCTGCCTGTCGGTGCCGGGCCCGCACGCCCGCGTCGCCCGTCCCGACCGCGCGGCCGTCCACGGGTTCGACGTCAAGGGCGACCCCATCACGGTCGAGGGGACGGGCCTGCTCGCGCGCTGCCTCCAGCACGAGACCGACCACCTCGAAGGCAAGGTCTACATCGACCGCCTGTCGGCCCGCGCGCGCAAGAAGGTCCTCAAGGAGTACGAGGAACTGCGCGCCGCCGCCGCCGAGGCCGGATAGGTCACGGCGCCCAGACGGGCAGGTGCAGCGCCGACGGGTGGCCGGCGCCGCGCATCACCTCGATGCGGACGCGGCGGGACGCGACGGCCCGTCCGGCGGGCTCGCCGCGCCCGTGGTTGCGGGCGAAGCGCGGGAACGCGCCGCCCGCGAGCATGACGCGCAGCCGGTGCCCGCGCCGGAACCGGTAGCCGGTGGGGTGCATCTCGATCTCCGCCCGGACGGTCTCGCCCGGCGCGGCGGCGATGCGGAGCATGCCGTCGGTGACGTTGCGGGAGACGCCGTCCGGGTCGACGTCGCAGAGCCGGACGAACAGGTCGGCATGCCCGGTGTCCGTCCGGACGTGCAGCGTCGCCGACACGGGACCGATCAGGTCGAGGTCGCGGTCGAGGCGCGCGCCGGTCAGGACGGCGACGTCGCCGCGCGCCTCGATCCGGCCGTTGTCGCGCTGCCCGCCCCGGCCCGGCGCGAGGAGGGGTCCGCCCGTGGACGGCGTCGGGTCGAGCGGGTCGTAGGTGAACGCGGCGGGGTCCAGTGGCTGCGACGGCTCGTCCCAGGTCAGGCCATGGGAGAGGTACAGCGGCGCCGGCGCGGTCTCCGGCGGCGGCCACTGCTGGAAGTCGAGCCAGCGGTCGGCCTTCTGCAGGTACAGCCGGACGGGCGCGCGCCGCAGTTCCGCCGCGTCGCCGTTGAGGTGGGCGTTCAGCCACGACACCTGGTCGGCGAGGACGGCCCGCAGCGCCTTGGCGTCATGACCCCACGGCCCGATGGTGATGCGGGCCTGGCGTCCGGCGTCGTGCAGGGCCGTGAAGTCGCGGAGCTGGCCGCGCAGGAACAGGTCCCACCAGCCCGTCACCATGCTGGCGGGCGACGTCGTCGCGGCGACCCCGTCGCTGTGGTCGGTCTGCCGCCAGAACTCGATGTTCTCGACGTTGCCGGCGACCTCGCGTAGGAACGGCTCGGCTCGTCCTATAGCGGCCATGTCGGCCTCGCCGACCGGAAGGTGCCGCATAGCGGCCCTTACGCGGCGGTTGTGGAGCGGGTGCTTCTTGTCGTCGCGCGTTCCCATCAGCGACGACCACACCAGCGTGTTGTGCAGAGCCAGCGCACCGCCCGGGTAGAACGAGCTGACGAACTCGGACGCGGTGATGCCGAGCCCCATCGCCTCCAGGGGAGGGTCCGCGTACGGCGCCATCGCCCACTGCGTGTAGCCGAGATAGCTGGCGCCGACCGTCGCGACCCGTCCGTCGCACCAGGGCTGGGCCCGCACCCACTTCAGCGTCGCGAGCCCGTCTTCGCGCTCGTCATGGAAGGCGTGGAACTCGCCGCCCGACCCGTGTATGCCACGTACATTCTGTATGACGACCTGGAAACCGCGCCGGGCGAGCACCCCGGCGAACAGCCGCACGATGCCCTGCCGCTTGCCGTACGGCGTCCGGATGAGCACGGCGGGCAGCGGTCCGGCGCCGCGCGGACGGTACAGGTCCGCGACCAGCGTCGTGCCGTCCGGCATGGGGATCCGCAGGTCGCGGGCGATGCCGATGTCCGTGGTCACGGCATCGGGGAGCCCGAAGAACCGGTCGATCAGCCGTCCCGGCATGGCCATGCGCAACCTCCGCGTACGTGGGGCTCCACCGTCCCACGCCCGGACGGATCAGAGCGCCGCGAGCCGTTCGTACTCCTCCAGGACGCGAGCGAACTCCCCGGTCGGCATCTCGCAGGCGTGCCCGTCCAACCAGAGATGTTCGAGCCGGACGGTCCGGACATCGAGCTTGAGATGGCAGGCGTTCCCGGTGTGCTCCCATCCGGGACGCGCCGCGCGGACGACATCGAGGTGGTGCCGGTGGCACTGCACGTCATGCAGCAGGAACGCCGTGAGAACGTGCGGTGGGCCGTTCACCGCACGGGCCGTCCCGGCCGCGCGCGATGCGGCCGCCTCCAGTTCGGCGCCGGACTCGGACAGCTCCGGGAAGAACACCCGGACGTGCTGCACGACCCGCTCGACCTGCACCGGTTCGCACGGCAGCCGCCGCACCTCCTCCGGGTCGACATAGCCGTGCACGGGCACGCCCGAGACGAACGACGCCCACGCGCCGGGGACGGACGCCAGGAAACGGGCCCGGACCAGCGCGTCCCGCAGGTCCGCCACCAGCCGGTCCGCGTCGATGCCGCGCGGCATGAACGTCTTGGTGCCGCCGCGCAGCCGCCCGCCCGCCTCGTCCAGCACGGCGAGGTCGGCCCAGCACGCGCCGGACCCGGTGCCGAGCACGCCGTGCGGGATGCACGCGTCGGGATGCGGGGTGAGGCCGGCGACGTCCTCCAGCGTGGCGCGCGGCGTCCGGATGAGCGCCCAGCCGCGGGTCCGCCGGGACGAGCCGCCGAGCGCGAGCGCGGCCGCGACGGGCTCGCGGCGCTCCTCCCGGGCGGGCTGGAGGCTGTCCGTGCGCGCCTGCCGGAAAGCGGCGACGACCTGCCGGAACGTCTCGCCGTCCAGGCACAGGTAGGCGCCGCCCTCGCCCTCGATGGTCGCGACGCCGTCGGCGACGTCGACCCGGAACACCCGGCCCGGCCACGCCACGGCCGCGCCCGGACGGCCCAGCTCGGCGAGCATCCAGTCGAGGCCGAGGACGAACTCGGCGTCGTCGAGCAGCCCGGCCAGCGGCTCGTTGCCCGGCGCCGGGACGCACCCGATCCGGCCGGGACCCTCGATCCGGAACGCGACCGGAAGGTCCCGGTCGGGCGTGAAGCGCGACGTGCCCGCCTGGAGCACGCCCTCCAGCATCTGCCGGTGCCGCACCGCGCCGACCTGCTCCAGGTACTCCTCCAGGCAGCGCAGCAGCACGGCGGGGTCGAGGTCGCAGGACGACCAGCCGCCGACGTCCCGCAGGTGCACGACCGCCCCGTCGAAGTCGAGCCGGTGGAAGCGGTACAGCTCCTGCCAGGGCCGGTGCTCGTCGTGCTCGGCCAGCCCGGCGCTCAGCCGGCCCTTGGCGCGGATGATCGCGGCGACGTCCTCGCCCAGGTCGTTGAGCAGGAAGTCGCGCAGCGGGGCGTGCGCGGGGTCGGTCTCGACCGCCACGCGCACACCGTCGCCGCGGATCCGCACCGGGAGCGCCATCGCCATTCGCGTGATTATGCCGATAAGCGAAGATCATCACCGGTATGGCGGAATGTTCGATCCCGAAACGGGACCATGCCGTGTCTGGAGCGGCTCGCCTAGAGGGGCTCGTCCGCCATGTACGGCGGGGCCGGTTCGTACTGGATGTGACGGCGCACCGCGCGCGCGTGGTCGCGCCCGTGGATGCGCCCGACCAGCCATAGCGCCATGTCGATTCCGGCCGACACACCTTGGCTCGTGACGAGGTTGCCGTCCACCACGTAGCGGGCTTCCCGTACGACGGTCACGTCACCGCGCGCCTCCAGGTCGTCCTCGGACGCCCAGTGCGTCGCCACCCTGCGGCCCTTGGCCGGGCCCGCCGCGTGCAGCAGGATCGAACCGGTGCACACGCTCGCCACCCAGTCGGCCCGTTCGGCGGTCTTCGCTATCCAGCCCGTCACCGCCGCGTTGTGGATCTGCGTCACCCGTGCGCCGCGCCCACCCGGCACCAGCAGGACGTCCAGGTCGGGATGGTCGTCCAAGGTGTGGTCCGGGACGACCCTCATGCCCTTGGCGCAGCGCACGGGTTCGGCGCGCTCCGCCACCAGGACCGCCTTGTCGTTCTGTTCGCGCAGTATGGCCGACACCGTGAACACCTCCCACGGCCCCACGAAGTCCAGCTCCTCGGCCTCCTCGAACACCAGCAGCCCGTAGGTCGTCATGCGTACTCCCTCGTTCCTCTGAATCGGTCCCGGTAGTCCGACGGCGCGACGCCCACCTGCCGGTGGAACGCCCGCCGCAGCGTCTCCCCCGTCCCGAACCCGAGCCGCCGCGCCAGCGTCTCGACCGGTTCGTCCCCCTCGGCCAGCGCCCGCCGCGCCGCCTCGATCCGCACCCGCTCCACGTACGCCGACGGCGGCATCCCCATCTCCGCGGTGAACCGGCGCTGCAGGTGCCGCGGGCTCAGCCCCGAGCATCCGGCCAGGTCGGCGATGCTGTGCCGGGCGCCCGGATCGGTCTGGACGGCCGTCACCGCCACCCGGATCGGGTCCGACGCCGGCTGCGCCGACCACAGCGGCACGCTGAACTGCGACTGGCTGCCCGGCCGCCGCAGGAACATCACCAGCTCCCGCGCCACCGCGTGCGCGGCCTCGCGGCCGTGGTCGTCCTCGACCAGCGCGAGCGCGAGGTCCATGCCCGCGGTGACGCCCGCCGACGTCCAGACGCACCCGTCCCGGATGAAGATCGGGTCGCAGTCGACGCGCAGCGCCGGATACTCGGCCCTGAGCTGCGCCTCCCGCCCCCAGTGGCTCGTGACGCGCCGCCCGTCGAGCAGCCCGGCCTCGGCGAGCAGGATCACCCCGCTGCACACCGCCGCCGCGCGCCGCGCGCCCCGCGCCGCCTCCGCGACCCACCCGACCAGCGCCGGGTCGTCCCGCGCCCGGTCGACGCCGGTTCCCCCGACGACCAGCACGGTGTCGAACCCGTCCGGCGGCAGGCCGCCGATGCCGTGCGAGGCGACCACGGGCAGCCCGCTGCTGGACGCCACCGGACCCGGCTCCGGCGCCACGACCAGGCACTCGTACCGCCCTGTCGCCTGCAGGACCTCGTAAGGCCCGGTCAGGTCCAGCCCCTGGAACCCGTCGTAGATCACGAATGCGACGCGCATGCCTCCAGGCTGTCGCCGCCGGCGTCATGGCGTCAACGACACGTGCCCCACAGAACGCGCCACGGCGAATCCGGCCGGAAAAAAGGTTGACACCCGGACGACGTCCGCTAATATCTCGATCATGAAGCTTTGATACTTCACGGTCGAGCCGCCCCGCTGATGCCGGGCCCGCTCCCATTCTCTCCGCCGAAGGCGTCACCCCGAGAACACTTCCACTGGTTCACGCGTACCCGCGTGACCAGCGTTTTCACCATGCCTCCGGCCTTTTCTCACCCTTTCACGGCTGCCGTACGACCATGCCCGGAGGTGCTTTTCCTTGCGCGCCGACAACCATGCCCAAAACCCGTTCCCGACCAAGAAGAAGGGCAAGAACAAAAAGCCCGACTTCAAGTCGGCGGCGTTCGCGAACAACCGCCGCAACGCCCGTCAGATGCCCACCCGCCAGCTCAACCGGGGCCGCTGACGGCCTCCCGGCCCCGGACCCACGCGTCCGGGGCCGGGAACTCCGCCCACACCACCGTCCGCGTCCCGTCCGCCCGGAACCCCCACCGCGCGGCAAGGCCCTGCACGATCCGCATGCCCCGCCCGGTCTCCGCGCCGGGCTCGTCCTTCACGTACGGCCGCGCGCCCGACGCCCCGTCGTCGGTCACCTCCACCCGCACCGCCCCGGACCCGGCCGCCACGGCCACCGTCACCCGCCCGCCCTCCAGCCCCGACGCCGTGTGCGTCACCGCGTTCGCGACCGTCTCGCTGACCGCCATCACCACGTCGTCCAGGCCCGGCAGGCCCGCCAGCAGCTCCCGGACGAAGCCGCGCGCCAGCCCGACCGACCTGCCCACCCCCGGCAGCGTGACCGCGCCGAGCACGGTGAGCCCCTCCCGGTCCACGCCACCGAGCACGTCCTCGACGCCCACGCAGACGGCCCCCTCCGCTCCGGAAAGTCGCCCGTCACCTCGCAGTACGTCCCGCGCCCCGGCCCCCGTTCACCGTCCGCCCCGCAATGTCACCGACCGTCAGCCCCGCCGCCGTTCAGGACTCCCAGCGGCGGCCGGTGAGGCGTTCGTAGACCTCGATGTAGCGGGCGCGGGTGGCGTCGACGACGTCCTGCGGGATGGGCGGGCCGGGCGGGGTGCGGTCCCAGTCCAGGGTGCTGCTCCAGTCGCGGACGTACTGCTTGTCGTAGGACCGCTGCGGACGGCCGGGCTTCCACTCGTCGGCGGGCCAGAACCGGGACGAGTCGGACGTCAGCACCTCGTCGGCCAGGACGAGCGTGCCGTCGGCGGCCCGGCCGAACTCCAGCTTCGTGTCGGCGATGATGATGCCGCGCTCGGCCGCGATGGCGGCACCGCGCTTGTAGACGTCCAGCGTGACGTCCTTCAGGCGCGCGGCGGTGTCGGCGCCGATCTCGGCGACGACGTCGTCATAGGTGATGAACTCGTCGTGCCCCTCGGTCGCCTTGGTCGTCGGCGTGAAGATCGGCTCGGGCAGCCTCGACGCCTCGACCAGGCCGTCCGGCAGCGCGATCCCGGAGACCGTGCCTCCCTTCTCGTACTCCTTCAGGCCGAGCCCGGCGAGGTAGCCGCGCGCGATCCACTCCACGGGCAGCATCGTCAGCCGCTTACAGCGGATCGCCCGGCCGGCCCATTCGTCCGGCACCTGCGTCGCGGAGACCACGTGGTTCGGCACGACGCCGGCGAGCTGCTCGAACCACCACAGCGACAGCTGCGTGAGGATCTTCCCCTTGTCCGGGATCAGCGTCGGCAGGACGACGTCGTACACGCTCACCCGGTCGGACGCGACGAGGATCAGGTCGTCCCCGTCCGCGTAGACGTCCCGGACCTTCCCCGAGTGCAGCAGCTCCACGCCGTCCCCCTCAACTCCGACTCACCTGCGAACTTCGCTCCGCCAATGATCCCAGGAGCACCGCGCCGGCACGCCGCCTGGGTGCGCTCCTCCCAGGAGGAGCGCGCCTCTTCTCGCTGCGGGCGGACGCCACGACGATCGTCCGCATGAGCACTCGCCAGCAGGAACCGCAGGCCAAGGTCGTCCTCGTCACCGGTGCGAGCAGCGGCATCGGCGCCGCCACCGCCGCGCGCCTCGCCGCCGAGGGCCACCAGGTGGTCACCGGCGCCCGCCGCACGGACCGCCTCAAACGCCTCGCCGCCACCACCCCCGGCGTCCATCCCGTGCGGGTCGACGTCACGGACCGCGACGACGTCCGCGCCTTCGTCGAGACCGCCCGCGACCGGTTCGGCCGCGTCGACGCCTTCGTCAACAACGCCGGCGTCATGCCGCTGTCGCGCCTCGACTCACTGCTCGTGGACGAATGGGACCGCATGCTCGACGTCAACGTCCGCGGCCTGCTGCACGGCATCGCCGCCGCCCTGCCAGTGTTCGCCGCCCAGGAGTCGGGGCATTTCGTCACAATCGCGAGCATCGGCGCCCACCAGGTCGTCCCCACCAGCGCCGTCTACTCCGGGACGAAGTACGCCGCCTGGGCGATCACCGAGGGCCTGCGCCAGGAGTCCGACCCGTCGATCCGGGTCACCACGGTCTCGCCCGGCGTGGTGACCTCCGAACTCGCCGACTCCATCACCGAGCCGGGCGCCGCCGAGGCCATGCGGGAGTACCGCGCGCACGCCATCGAGCCGGACGCCATCGCCGCCGCCGTCTCCTACGCCCTGGCCCAACCGGCCGACGTCGACGTGAACGAGATCGTCGTCCGCCCCGCCCGCCAACGCTGACGAGCGCCCAAAGCCCCGATGCGCTGACAGCGCGCGGCGAGTCGTCGCTATCCCGCCTGCGGATAACGACGACTCGCCGCCAGCTGTCAGGGGACGTCGGCGTGGGCCGCTTCGCGGATGATCTCCGTGCCGTCGGCGCGGGTGAGGAACCGTCCGGCCACGAGCCGTTCGGTGTCCCTGGTCACGGCGCGGACGTAGGTGCCGTGGTCGGGATAGAGCTGCGCGAGCCGTTGCGGGGTGAAGGGCACCTCATGGCCGGCGATGGAGCAGAACGAGGCCCCGGTGGAGTTGCCGTACCAGGTGCTGGTGGGAACGTCCAGGTAGGGCGAGCGCAGTCCGCCCTGGACGTTGCCGTACTGGTCCAGGACGGGCTTGCCGTTCTCGACCTCGATCGGGGACGCGTGCGGAGGACGGACGCCGCGCCGCACCCACTGGTCGAGGTTGCGCAGCGCCGCGTCGAAGAAGATGTGGCTCGGGAAGCGGCTGCGCGGGCCCTCGTTGCAGTTCATCGGGGGCGCGGGCTGCCCGGCCTTCTCGATGTCGGCCGGGGCGGCGGAGTAGTGCAGTTCGTCGGGTGTGGCGTGGCCCGCGCCGGCCATCTCGTAGCCGCGGTACCGGTCGGCGGGCTTGTCGCTGTCGGGGCGGCGGGAGGCGATCCCGGTCAGGTAGTCCGACTGCGACATCAGGTGGATGATCGGCACCCCGACGTCGCTGAACTGCTTGCGCGGGTCCCCGGTCGGTGGCACCGGGTCGCACTGGTTCATCGGGACGGCCCCGACGAAGTCGCCCCCAGCGACGGCGACGATGTAGCCGTCATAGGTGGGGCGGCCGCCGTTGCGCTGGACGTCCAGCGGGTGGATGCCGTTGATGTAGTCGTACAGGTAGCCGCCCGTCTGGGAGTACCCGAACCCGTACAGGTGTCGGACGCGGGCGTGCCCTCCCCGGTCGGCGTAGCTCACCGGGTTGCCGCGGCCGGTGCTGCGCAGCAGGCCGCCGAGCTGGCTGAAGATGTCCCACGCCAGGCCGTTCTCGGTGGTGCGGGACGAGTCCGCCGGGACGTTCGCGCAGTTGCGCGGGTCGTTCAGCGGGAGCGGGTTGGCCATGCTGAGCGAGCCGTAGCGTCCCGGGTCGAACTTCTTCAACGCGACCACGGACACGGGCTTCGCCGTGACGCCGACCCAGACGTCCCCGTCGGCGATCAACTGGCGGTGCATCATCGCCCAGCCGATGTTGAGGTCGAAGAGGTTGGACGGGTTGAGCATCTCGGTGACGACGTTGCCGCTGAATCGCGAGGCCTTGGCGGGCCTGCGCACCAGGATGCGTGTGGTGTAGGGGGCGCCGGCGGTCCGCACCTGCGCGGGTCCGGCCTTCGGCCAGCTGTAGACGTTCGCCGTCCCGCTGAGCAGGTACTCCTCCTCGACGTAGCCGGCCTTCTTCAGGTTCTCCGGGGTGCCCTCGTGATCGGCGGCTCCGAACGGATGGGAGGAGGCGGTCACCGGCAGCGGGCCGGTGACGTGCGGCAGCGAACTTCCGGCGGGTGAAGCCGCCTTGGTCCCGGCCGACGCGGGTGCGGTGGCGAGCGCCGCCGAGCACAGTGACAGGGCGGCGGGCAGGATCAGGGCCGTGATCCAGGCCTTCCTGCCGCGGGGTGGGGGGATGAAGCGCACGGTTCGTCCTTTCCGCGGGCCGCGGGCCCGGGGGTGGGGATCGGTACGACCTCGATGAGACAGCTTCTGCTTCTGTCTCATGGTGGCCCGACGGTAAGCCGCTCCCCGGGTTCGATCAACGAACCGGCGCCGACAATGTCGAACGCGCCGAGGCGGCGCGGTGGAGACCTCGCCGATGGCGGCGCCCTGCGAAAGGACGCCGCGACCCGCCGAACAGGCGAAAGACGCCGACGTCTCGCGCTCTTGCGGTCTCCATCCGCGCCGACAGTGTCGGCACCTTCACCGTGAAAGCGTCGCTCCGGGAGCGCTCATGCGGCGGGGGCGCCGCCGACGAAGGTCCGTTCCTGCGGGGAGGCCACGAGCTCCACCATGGTGCCGGCGCGGACGTCCTCGCCGAGGACGCCGGTGACCGCGTCGGTGAGGGCGGCGCCAAGGTTCGCGGTGATCTCGGCGGCGTCGGGGCGGTCGAAGGCGGCGGCGCGGACGCCGAGGACCAGCGATGCGCCGGTGTCCACGGCCTTGCCGCCCTGCGCGAAGCGGCCCGCGGGGACGCCCGCCAGGCGGATGCCCACCAGGTCGCGGGCCCATTCGCCGTAGACGCCGACGATCGCCTCGGTCAGGGCGGTGATGAGCTCGAATTCGTTGCCCGCCAGCTTGTCCTCTGGAAGGTGGGCGGTCAGATGCGGCACAGTGGCCCCCGTTCGCTTTGACTATAAAGGCTTTGAACTCAAAGGTACTTGGAGAAGGCGCCGATGTCCACGGAATCGGGCGGTCCGGCCGTCGACGATGCCGTCCGCACCCTGCTGCTGCTCATGCCGCGGATCGTCGGCCGCGCCAAGCGCCTGCCCATTCCCCCCGCGCTCCAGGGCCTGGACCTGGCGCCGCGCCATCTCGCGCTGCTGGCCCACCTGGAGTACGACGGCCCGGCCGGCGTCAACGAACTCGCCGCCCGGCTGGAGGTCGCCCCGACGACCGTCAGCCTCATGGTGAGCGAGCTGGCGCGTCCCGGCGTCCTGGAGCGCAACGCCGACCCCTCCGACCGCCGCCGCCGCATCGTCGCGATCGCCCCCGCCTACACCGGCCCGATCGGCGAATGGCTCTCCGGCAGCGCCTCTGCCTGGGAACGCGTCATGCGCGACCTCGCCCCCGCCGAACGCGCCACCGTCATCACCGCGCTACGCGCCTACGAGGCCGCCTTGGAACAGAGCGCCGGCCGGCGGTGAATCGGTCGATCTGATCCGCGAGGTCGCCGGGGGCCTCCAGCGGTGACAGGTGGCCGGTGTCCTCGATGACCGTCATGCGGGCGCCGGGGACGACGGGCAGGAGGTCGGCTTCCAGCGAGGCGGGTGGGTCGACCCGGTCGTGCCGTCCGGCCAGGACGAGGACCGGGACGTCGATGGCGCCGGCGGCGGCCGTGATGTCCTCGGTGATGCCGTGCCGCGGCCAGGCGAGCCGGGCGTCGTCGCCCGCGGCGAGGCTGTCGGCGAGCACCTGTTCGCGCAGGTCGGCGGGCAAAGGCCGGTGGGTCAGCACGTGCTGGAGCGCGTCGCCGACGGTCGCGCGGCTGTCGTAGGCGTGCGACAGCGCGTCCGCCGCCTGGGCGTCCACGGTCGGCCGGGGCGGAGCGGGAGCGACGAGGACGAGCCCGGCCAGGCCGTCCGGGCGCCGCGATGCGACCAGCTGAGCGACCTTCCCGCCCATCGAGTGCCCCACGAGCACGTACCGGCTGAGGCCGAGGCCGCGGACCACGTCCAGCGCGTCGTCGGCGAGCTGCCCGATCCCGTACGGCCCGGGGAGGCCGCGGGCCGCTCCCCAGCCCCGGTGGTCGTAGGAAACGACGGCGCATCCGGAGGCGAGGCGGTCGATCACCGACGCGAAGGTGCGGTGTGAGCCGCCCCAGTAGTGCAGGAACACCAGCGCGGTCGGCTCGCCGTCCTGCACCCACACCGGCAGCGATCCGCCCGACACGTTCACCTGGCGCATGTCCATCTTCTTCATCAGAAGTCCCCTTTCATCTCCTTCGACGCTAGGGACCTGACACCGGACCGACCAGGTAAGCTCCGGCCTGCCTATGGTGAAAAACGGACAGCAGGCCGCCATCCGCACGCTGCGTTACCAGGACGATGGCGTGCCGGACGGCGGCGTGGAAGTGACCACGTTCGCGCGGTTGCGGGCCATGCCCGCAGGTAGTGTGCACCCTCCGGTGCAGCGGGCGGATTTCCACGTGCTCGCGATCGTCGGCGCGGGACACGGCAGCGTGACGGTGGATTTCGTCCGCCACCGCGTCGAGCCCGGCACGATTGTCTGGATCCGTCCCGGTCGCGTGCACCGCTGGGACGACATCACCGAAGTGGACGGAACGCTCGTGCTCTTCCGCCCCGAATCCGTACCGCACGGCTCGCCGGGGGCCGATCCCCTCGGCCCGGTCAGCTGGCGGCAGCCCGGACGTCCGGCACTGGTCCGCCTCGCCGCCGACCATGTGCGCCGCGAGTACGACGCGGCCGGCGTCCACCGGATCCCCGGCAGCACCGCGATACTGCGCGCGCTGCTGGAAGTCCTGCTGCTGCGCGCCAGTGACTGCGCGCCCCCGCCGCCCGCCGGGCGGGAGGCCTTCACCGCGTACGCCGCCGCCGTCGAGGCGCATTTCGCGGTGTCACGGGAGGTCGCCTGGTACGCCCGGCGGCTGGGCTACTCCCCGCGCACCCTCAGCCGGGCGACGCGGGAGGCGGCCGGCCGCAGCGCCAAGCAGTTCATCGACGACCGGGTGGTGCTGGAGGCCAAGCGGCTGCTCGCCCACACCCGCGTCACGGTCGCCGAATGCGCCCGGCGGACGGGGTTCGACGACCCGGCGAACTTCTCCAAGTTCTTCCGCGCCCGCACCGGCCTCACGCCCGGCGCGTTCGCGGCGCAAGCCCGAACGTCGGCGGGGCGCTGACCTCCGGGCGGATCAGCAGCAGATCTCCTGGGCATGGTGTCGGAGTCGTCGAACTTCACGGCTCGGAATCCTCTCATCAGGCTCGGACAGTGCCGCGGTAGGCGGCCACGACGGCGGGACGCCGCGTCCCGGGGTCAGACGGCGAACAGGAGGGCGGCGCTGATGAGCACGACGACGGCGGTGGCGAAGTGGATGCCGAACGCGGCCGCCTTCGTGCCGCCGTTGCGCAGCACGACGACGGTGTCCCCGAGCGGGACCAGGGCGACGAGCAGCATGAACCACGCTTCGGCGTGGGCGCCGGCGAACGCGAGCAGGGCCAGGCCGATCAGTCCGTACGCGCCGTCGCGCAGGCCCTTGATCGTCAGGTAGGCGGGGTCGCCGTCGGCCTTGGCGGGGACGCCGTAGGCGGCCGCGGCCGGGCGGGGCACGACGAGGAAGCGGCAGCCGATGAACAGGATCGTCAGGTCGAGCAGGATGGCGAGGCCGTAGGCGGTGGGGGTGAGCATCGTCGACTCCTTGCTAGCAGTGCTAGGAACAAGAACGACATTAGCATAGCGGTGCTTTAGAAGCTAGCGCCGCTAGTATTCCGATCGCGGACGCACGGGCGATCGCGGTCGGCGGCCCGTATCCGCCGTCGCCTACTCTTGGTATCTGAGCATGCACTGTTCGTGACGATCCGGCTCGGGGGACGGCTGTGACGCAGGAGTGGGGCGAGCGCGCCCGCTACTGGCGTGACCGGCTGCTGGTGTCCGTGCGAGGGCGAGCGACGGTGATCTCCGTCGGTGTCACGGCGCTGTTCCTGTCGGTGATCCTGGTGCTCGGCCTGCTCCTCGTCCGCGACTGGCTCGAGAACCGGGTCGCGCGCAGCACCGAGAGCACCGCCGAGCACATCACCTTCGACTTCCTGCGGCGCGGGGGCGAGGGGGTGCTCACGACCGGCTCCATCCCGACCCGGCCGGGCGACGCGCCGCTGGCGCAGATCGTGAGCACCGACAGCCGCACCGTCCTGGCGGCCAGCGCCTCCGCGCGGGGGATGCCGCCGCTCGGGTACATCCGCCGGACGTCGGGGAAGCTCGTCATCGACGAGAAGAGCTGCCCGGACTTCATCCCCGGCTGCGCCTGGGTGTTCGGGATGCGGGCGCGGACGGCGCCGGGCGGGCAGGACGTGATCATCGTCGCGGCCACCCCGCTCCCCGGGCTGCTCAGCGTGTGGGCGCTGCCGCTGACGCTGGCGCTCGTCCTGCTGGCGCTGCTGGCGCTCGTCGCGTGGTGGACGTGGCACACGATCGGGCGGGCGTTCACCCCGATCGACCGGATCCGCCGGGAGCTGGCGGACCTCGACGCGCGGGACCTGGACCAGCGGGTGTTCGTCCCGCAGACGCACGGGGAGATCCAGGCGCTCGGCGAGACGGTCAACCGGACGCTGGAGCGGCTGGAGGAGGCGACGGACCGGGAGCGCCGGTTCATCTCCGACGCCTCGCACGACCTGCGCAACCCGATCGCCGGGCTGCAGATGCAGCTGGAGCTGGCGCTGGAGGAGGTGGACGAGGAAACGCGGCCGATGATCCGCTCGGCGCTGCGCGACACCGAGCGGCTCAACGACATCGTCATCGACCTGCTGGAGCTGTCCCGGCTGGACGCGCGGGCGCCGCAGCCGGTGGAGCCCGTCGACCTCGCCGAGCTGGCCCGCCGGGAGGCGGAGCGGCGCACGGACGGGGCGCGGATCACCACCCGGCTGGAGCCCGGCGTCGTCGTCCGCGCGAACCCGGTTCGGATGGTGCGGGTGCTGGGGAACCTGCTGAACAACGCCAAGCGGCACGCCGAGTCGAGCATCGAGGTCACCGTCCGCCGGGACGCCGGCATGGCGCTGCTCCAGGTCCTGGACGACGGCCACGGCATTCCGCCGGAGCAGCGCGAACGGGTCTTCGAGCGGTTCGCCCGGCTGACCGAGTCGCGCGAGCGCGACCCGCAGGGCACGGGGCTCGGGCTGCCCATCGCCCGCGAGATCGCCGAGATCTACGGGGGCTCCCTCACCATCGCCGACAGCGCCAAGGGCGCGTGCTTCGTCATGCGCCTCCCTCTGGCCGAGGACGGCGGATCACGCTGATGACGCCGGCCAGGCCGTCGCCGCCGTGGCCGGCGTCCACCGCGCGCCAGAACAGGTCCCGCAGGGCGAGCGGCCCGGCGGTGTCGATTCCCGCTTCGCGGCCCGCCTCGACGACGTGGTCGGCCCCGACCGCCTGCATGCGGAGGCTGTTGGCGCCGCCCGGGAAGACGCCTGCGTCGATCTCCTCGGTGAGGATGCGGAGGAAGTCCATCGGGCCGTCGCCGGTGAGGCTCTCCAGCAGCGACGACGCCAGCGGGCGGAACTGCTGCGCGGACACACCGGCACTGCCGAGCAACGCGACCGCGTGCATGTACGCGGTGAGCGTGGACCAGAACAGGTACAGCTGCGCCTGGTAGTAGAGCATCGCCAGGCCCGGATCCGTACCGACGAACGCGGCGTCGCCCAGTTCGGCAAGGGTTTCGCGGTGGCGGTCCAGCACGGCTTCCGGGCCGCTGTAGAAGACGTACGCACCGGGCTGCCCGATGCCGGGCGGGGGCACCATCACACCGCCCGTCAGCAGGTCGGCCCCTCGTTCCCCGGCCCATACGGCAGCGCGGCGCAGTTCGTCCGGGCTGCCGGAGCTGAGGTTCACCAGGACGCGGTCCTTGACGTCCGCGTCGCCGATGGAGTCGGACATGGCGGTGTAGTCGGTCTGGCTGATGACGACCAGTTCCGCTGCGGCGAGCGCGTCGGAGACCGTGGCCGCGAGCGCCGCGCCCTGCTCGACCAATGCGGCGGCCTTGGACGGCGTGCGGTTCCACACCGTGGTCGGGTGCCCATTGGCAAGGAACGTCCGCGCCATGGTCGCGCCCATGGGGCCTAGGCCGATGACGGTGACCGGGCATTTCATGTGCTCCTCCTAGAAAACGTGTTGTTCGGCGTCCACGGTGGCTTCGTGCGCTACGGAACGGCTGCGGGTCCGTCCGTAGTGGTGGTTACGCTGGCGGCGTGCGCTTCGGGGTGTTGGGTCCGCTTTCGGTATGGACGTCCGGCGGGACGCTGGTGCGGGTGCCCGAGGTCAAGGTGAGGACGCTGCTGGCCGCGCTGCTCACCGAGCCCGGGCGGGCCGTTCCGGTGGACCGGCTGGTCGACGGGCTGTGGGGCGACCGGCCGCCCCGGAATCCGGTGGGAACGCTCCAGGCCCGTGTCTCGCAGCTGCGGAGGGTGCTGGAGGAGGCCGAACCCGGCGGCCGGGCCCTGGTCGTCTCCCGTCCGCCCGGCTACACGCTCGACGTGCCCGAAGGCTCCGTGGACGCGGGCGAGTTCGCGGCCCTGGTGGTCCGTGCAGGGCAGGCCGCCGACCCGGTCGCCAAGGCGCACCTCCTCGGGTCCGCGCTGGCGCTGTGGCGGGGCCCGGCGTTCGCCGGCTTCACCGACGCCCCGTTCGCCGAGGCGGTGGCCGCGGGCCTGGAAGAGCGCCGGTTGAACGCGCTCGAAGAGCACGCCGAGACGCGGCTCGACCTCGGCGAACACGCGGCGGTCGCGGCGGATCTGGCCGCGCCGGTCGCGCTGCACCCGCTCAGGGAGCGGCTGCGCGCGGCGCACCTGCGCGCCCTGTACCGGTCCGGGCGGCAGGGCGAGGCGCTGGCCGGCTACCACGACCTGCGCGAACGGCTGGCCGACGAGCTCGGCGTCGATCCCGGTCCGGAGCTGACCGAGCTTTACCAGTCGATGCTCGAACAGGATCCGTCCGAGGGCGAGCGTCCGCGCACGGCTCCCCGGCTGCCCGCCGCGCTCGGCGAGCTGATCGGGCGCGAGCGGGAGGTCGAGCGGGCCCGCGCGCTGCTGGCCGCGCACCGCCTGGTGACCCTGACCGGGACCGGAGGCGTCGGGAAGACGCGGCTGGCGCTGGAGGCGGCGGCCCGTTCGGCCGCCGTCCATCCCGACGGCGTCTGGTTCGTCGAGCTGGCGGCGGGGCGTCCGGCGACGGCGGCCGAGGCGGCCCGGCGGGTCGGGCACGTCCTCGGCCTGCGCGCCGAGGCCGCGCCGGACGCCGCCGCCGCGGCCGGGCGGCACGCGGCGGACCCGGTGGAGCGGGTCGGCGAGGCGCTGCGCGGGCGGCGGGCGCTGCTGTTCGCCGACATCTGCGAGCACGTGATCGACGAGGCCGCCGCGCTGGTCGCCCGGCTGCTCGCCGCGGCGCCGGGCCCG